>CAYPAC010000080.1:2128-6039 GCA_964408615.1 uncultured Methanosarcinales archaeon | reverse complement strand
GCGCTGGCGCTCAGCTTCACTGTCAATCATGTACAAAGGGTCAAAATAAGGGGCAGGCTGTCCATTAATAAGACGATGACTGTAATCAGCTGTCTGTTTGCAAACCCTGCATCTTGCCAAGCGCAAAAAATACTTGTTTCTGTCAGGAATGTTTTTTAACAAATCCTCACTTGTTGCATTATAATCCTTGAAAGAGAATGATTCCCCGCGAAAATCCTTGTCAAGCATGCTAAGAATTAGAAGGTGGCCTTCTGAACGAAGTTTTTCAACAACTTTTATGAAACCCGAATCAATAAACTGCGGCTCATCAAACAACATAACACGCCTCTTGCCAAAACGCGCTTTATCTGCAGCATAATCAACAATATCCTGCGATGACTCAACACGAATCATATTAATGCCAACAAAAGCACGCCCTTTATCAAGACCAATGCGCGACATTTCTGCCCGCGTATCAATCATTGGACGAAAAATATCTATCTTGCAATTAAGCTCTGCGGCAAATTCATTGTAAACAGTAACGTAAGCAAGCGCAAACGTGCTTTTGCCAGCTGCCATAGTGCCAAGAAATGCCTTAACACTGCCAAAATGCTCCTCAAGATTACCAGACAACAAATCAATAAGCATGAAAACATTTTTTCTTAAGCGAGATTTAAACTTTTATAACACATAACAAGTAGTGAAAACCAATTAGATAAATATAAAAACAAAACAAAACTTCATAACAAAAATGCTCGAGTTTGCAATAGCCGGATTCATTGTAGGGCCTGCACTATTGTATTACGGCTTCAAAAACTGGCATTTGAAAAGACTGATAGAAAACACGCCAACAAGCAAAATCAGAAGCATAGCAATGGGATTAGTAGAAATTTACGGCAGTATAGACAAACCATTCAAACAATTCCTCAAAAGCCCATTCACAAACCAAGACTGCGTATACTATTACTACATAATAGAAAAACTCCAACAGTCAAAAAACAAAAAAACATGGGCAATAATAAAACAAGGACAAACACAAACAAAATTCCACCTAAAAGACAACACAGGCAGTGTTTTGGTAGATCCAACAGAAGCAAAAATTGAAATACTGCCAACATACCAAAAAACAACAAACGAGCTAAAAATAATGCCCCCTGCAATCAAACAATTCTGCACAAAAAACAACATTGCACTAACAACATTCTTAGGATTTGGAAGAACACTAAGATTTACAGAATACACACTCGCACACAACGACAAAATATACATACTCGGAACAGCAGACGACAATCCCTACAAAGAAGAAGCAACAGCACACCACGGAATAGAAGACGTAATGATACAAAAAGGCAAGCACGGCATATTCTACATTTCAAACCAAGAAGAAAAAAACATACTATTATGGATGAAACTCAAAGCATACGGAGGAGTCTACGGAGGAACAATAATTTTTCTGACAGCAGCAGGATATTTATTGTGGACATTTGGGCTGTAAGTTCAACTCACCAACAAAGAAAACGCAACCGCCAACACTGCTTCAAGAATTGCGGAAAACAAAAACCAATTCTTCCTTCCTAAAAATGCAAGAACACTCATAACTACCAAATTCAAAATAATCAACACCAACAATATTATTGCGAGCATCATTTCAACAACACCTTCTCTAATATTGCTGCAACAACAGAAACCACACCAAGCACAACTGAACCAACCCAAACCAATGCAGAATTGTTAAAAACAAAACCCAAACCCATAAAAGACACAGCTAAAACACCAACCATTATTATAACTAAACCAACAAAAAGACGCAAATCGACTTGACCTTTTTTTGCCATTAACAACTAACAAGATAATACCCTATTTAAGCTTTTTGCACGCAAAACATTTAAATACAACAATCTATGACAACAAAAACATGATCAGCATAATAATAACCATTACAGTCATTCTCTTAATAATTATTATTGTAGGATGGTACATAGGCACGTACAACGCATTCATTGCACTAAAAGCAGACATACCAAAATCATTAGGCAACATAGACGTTCTCTTAAAACAAAGAAATGACGAACTGCCAAAATTAATCTCAACAGTAAAAGGATACATGAAACACGAAAAAAGCACGCTCGCAGAACTAACAAAAGCAAGAACAGCATGGATGAAAGCAAAAACAATACAACAAAAAGCAAAACTCAGCAACCAAATCAGCGAAGCACTAAAAACAATATTTGCAGTCGCTGAGAATTATCCACAATTACAAGCATCAACAAACTTCAAACAATTACAAGAACGCATCAGCGGAATAGAAAACGAACTCGCAGACAGAAGAGAATTTTATAATGATTCAGTCACAACATACAATGTGCGCATCAAACAATTTCCCGCAAGCATAGTCGCAAACAAAATGGGATTAAAAGAAGACTTTGAATTGTTCAAAGCAACAAGCGAAGAAAAACAAGACGTAAAGGTAGAATTCTGATGGACCAAAAATACATCATATTTGAAACACAACCAACAGGACAATTAGAAAACATAGCATACCAACTAAAACAAAACAAATTAGTGTGCGAAATACAACAAAAAGCCTGCGGACTAATCATAACATACGCGGGAAACTATCAACAATTCAAAGAAGACATAGGAACACTGCCAGAAAACATTCATGCAGAATCCTTAGGAACAATAAAAAAACATTAACTAAACTTTTGCGTTTTACACGAAAAAAACCAGAAAGCCCTATCATTCATGATTAGGGATGAATGGCATTTCTGGTTTTTTTGTGTCCTAAAAAATCCGCTTTTAGAGCAAAGTGCTTTTCAAGCCACACCATTTAGGGTTATGGTGGGCACTTTGCGCGGATTTTTTTTGACATACGTTAAGAGAGGCAATAAGTTTAGTAAAGTTGCCTTTTGCAATATTAAACACAAAAGTCAACATTAAGCAATATACTTTTTCAAACTCTCCATTTTGCGCTCTAAACTATCAACTTCAGTCTTTAATTCAGAACCTCTTTTTTCACCCAAAAGCCGCATAAGAAAAAGCATTGTAGAAGAAACACAAAGACTGCCTGTCGTCAAAAGCGAAAAAGATGTAGAATAAAGCACAGCAAAATCAGTATAAGCATACGCAACAGTAAAACCACCTGCTACTCCAAAAACTGCATCTATAACATAATTCTTTTGCTGATTAGCAGACAAACAATTTATTTTATCGTCAAGCATCTTTTTAATTTCAACCGCTTCCTTACGCTTTAATTCATAATGAACATCCATGAACACGCAAAAAAAGAAGGAATATAAAAATGTAGTGCTTAATCCAACAACTTTATGCGGCACAAACGCGCGCCAAACAATTCCTTATCTTCACAAAACTGCTCCAAATCAATCGTTGCATCAAGCGAAAAACGATTTTCAGAATCAGGCTCATCAGCATTTGCACGAACAACAACCTTCACACCCTTATCAGCAGTCCAAACATAAGCATAATCACCAAAAACACTGCGAACATTTTTAATTCCATAAACTGCATCAAAAAAATCATCAAACCCATCAATATCACACAAATAACCCTCAACATTCTTCGGAACTTTAGTTCTAAAAACTTTTTCAGCACGAACATTACCAAAAAAAGTCTTAGCAAAACCACCATTCTCAGAAACAGGATGCTCAATAACAAGACCATTATCATAATCAACAACAGTATCAGTCAATTCAGCAAGACCAGACCAAAAAGTTCTTTCAAGAACAGCATCCTTTGGCTGCAAATGCTGAACCAAAGCAGACCACTCACTGCTCGACAACAAAAAAAGACCAGTAAGCGCAGAAATCCCTTTAGTAGAAACATAAGACAAAGGAGTACTGCCCCACGCAGAAGGATGCTTCTCAATATCAAACGAAATCTCATACTTTTTGCCGTCAACAGCAACAACCTCA
>CAYPAC010000080.1:0-2118 GCA_964408615.1 uncultured Methanosarcinales archaeon | reverse complement strand
TCCTACACGACGCTCTTCCGATCTCCTAAACTGAGGCAATCTGCAATCCTTCAACATTAAATAAAATTTCTGCACAAGCTCTTCAGGCGCGCTCATAACACTGCATTTTTGCCACACATTTTTAAATGTTAGCTTTTCACACAACACATGACTGCAATAATCGACGAAATAACAACACTTGTTGAAAAACTTGACAAAGAATTCTTACCACTTCTACAACAAGCAAATCTTCATCCAGAATCATTTGAAAAAATAAACCATAATATAGACCTCGCAAGAAAAAAAGCACCTGAATTATTAAAAGAAATGTATGCATTAGCAGAACGCTCAAGCCAAAAAGAATACGCAGACAAAGTACTTGACATAACAAGACAAGTGCTAAAAGAAAGAAAAGGCAATCTCATTTATGCCAACCACAGCGGACTAATGACTTTTGCAGCCAGACTCATTGAAAAAACATGCACAAAATACCTGAATAAAAGAAAAACAGACAAAATATCACAAGAAGAACTTGAAGAATTAACATACTATGATGAACCACTTGAAAACACAATGGACACAAAATTCAAACACCCATATTTGTTTCAGGATGCACAAACAACAGCGCTGGTCGAAAGCGACAAAAAAGCAATGAAAAAATTCAAAAGATACTTTGAGTTCTTCAGACAAACAAGCTTTGAACAAATAGCAAAAAAACAATTTGACAAACAACAATTAGAAGAAATGTTGGACAGATATCACAACAACAATTTCCAAATGGCACTACACACACTAATAAAACTACACGAACACCAATCAACAGAACCACTGTTTCCAATTAATGCGGCGGGCACAAAACAAAATATTGAACTGCCATCAACAGGAATGATTTTTGAACTGCCACTGCAATTAATACAAAGACTACACTCATTTGACAAATTAATTTATCTTTACGAAGACACAACAGCACAACTGCAAGACTGCGTCGGATACTACCTAATGAAAGGAGACATCAAAGGATTAGAAGAATTCTGCGACGTTGTAGAACAAGAAAAAATAACTGGGCTGAAAAAAATAACAGCACAACTTACCAAAAAAACAGTTCAAGAAATATTTCCGGCAAGATTAACACAACACATCATAACCGCAGACGATATGTACGAACACAAAGAAAAATTTGATGAAGACACGCTGACAAAAGAAATAAAAAAAATGGCAAAAGAAAACAATTTCAGAATACAACAAACAGACGCAGAAACAGCAGCAGACAACACACAAGTAACAGACATGCTTGTCTTCACAACAGCAACACTTGAAAGCAAAAAAATAGATTATTACGCAACACAAACACAAACAAGAAATTTGTACGTTATTGCAAACCCAGACGGAAGCTACAAAACACTAACACCACAAGAAGTTGACAGACTCATCACAGAAAAAACAGACAAACTGCTAACAGAAATACCGCGTGAATGGAACAGAGGCAAACAATTCTATCACGAACACAAAACAACATTTGAAGCACTCAAGCAAGGAGAAATGACATTAGGAGACAAAATATCACTACTCACACAAATGCAAGAACTGCCAAAAGAATATGCAAGAGAAATTGAGCAAATAAAAAACACCACACGACCGCAGGGAAAACACGCATTTATATCACAACAAAATCCGCAATCAATTGTGGCAAAAGAAATTGATGAATTCAAAAAAGAAATGGTGTTCTTAGGATACGCAACAGGAAACTGCCTAAAATGGTGGGAGATGCTATGGATAACAATGGAAGAAAAAGCACACACAAAACTATTATGGCAAAACAGCACAATAACCGGCGCAGCATTTGAAATCTCACTCGACAACGGAGGATACTTAGTCGACAGCATAGAATTCAGCACACAAATAAAAAAACACGTTCCGAAACAATACACACAAAAAGAATACATTAAAGGGGTAGTCCACGCTTACCTCGATGCACTGAACGAACACCATCAACAATTATACATCATGCCAGAATCAAACTCACTATTTGTCGAACAAGCAATCACTGCATGGCTTCAAGAAAAAAATGCAACACAAAGAATAATACAATATTCACCAAGACCGCATCTTCACACAGACACAGCATTTGCAAAAATGCCA
>CAYPAC010000079.1:0-6056 GCA_964408615.1 uncultured Methanosarcinales archaeon | reverse complement strand
TCTCGAATCCTCAAAAAATGTCAAACATTTTTTGGGAACTCACGAAATCCATGATCATGTAACTGATTGGATTTCGAGAGTCACCTCACAAAATTATTAGGAATTTTGTGATGCTTTTGCCCTTCTATTTTATGTAAAAACGCAAAAGTTTAGCTTAAAAAATTATTTGTGCGTTGCTTCAAACTTGTCAAGAAACGACCTTTCCAGATTTTGAAGAAAAGCCCTTAAATTCATGATTACTATCTCGTCAGGAACCCCTTGGTTAGCGCTTTGAAACTCTGCCTTGACATCTGTATTTGAGCTTTTGTGGAGCGAGATTCCAATACCGAATTTTCCAAGAGTCTCAGACACGGTCAGACCATCCTAACATTTCAAAAACCCACTTAATCTTTTTCATATCTGCAGATTCTTCATTAGACATGATTTTTTTTGATTTATTTGTTGTTTTCATTATACCTATTAATCATAGCTTCTTAAAAAACTTTGCGGTATTTTTTCCGTAAATTCGAGAAGGTTTCCGAATACACCGGAAGATTTCCGCCAGAACGCACTTTATCCGGAAAGTTTCCGGTTCAGCCGGAAATATTTTGAAACAACGCATTTTCAACAAATATCGGCGCAATCCATTTAAGTTCTTTGTCTGTTCTCCATGCCTTTAAGTACTTCTTGTATGCGGCAAAAATCTGTTCTTCGCTCCAGTCTGCTTTTGAATAAACTGTGTACGGATTTGTTAAATATCCTTGATTTTCGTCAATAAATTGCTTTGCGCAATTACTTAACTCATGTCTGTGCACTGTTTTTGTCTGAAAAAAACCTTCTTGGCGCAGAAAACGATACCCAAAAATCACAACACCCCACGCAACTTCATCAGACAGTCCTTTTTTTTCTAAACAGCGGTACACAAGCTCGTATGGATTACAACAAACAGGCACACCGCAATGTTCAAATGGAGTCTCAACACCAAGCACAGCACAGAATGATTGACGGTACAACTCTCGCAGTGTTTTTTTAACACTTATTTTGCTTGCAAGAATAAGTTGTGCTGTGTCTTCGAGTGATTTTCGTTTTTTTAACGCAACATCCTCAATTGCTTGCGTCAATAACCACCAGCTAAAGCAGGTGGCGTGAAGTTATGATGACCATTATATTTATCAGCAGGTGGTTCTTGAGCGTGCTCGAAAACTGCTTGACGTTATAGTAAATCGCATAAATAATTGACAAAAATAGTGCGATTTACTATACTATCGAATCTCGCAAATGATTTATGTACTTTGAGATTCGATATTATCTACGAACTAAAGTAAGTAGTGTTAGTCAAGAGCAGTTTTCGACACATTAAAAAGATAAAAAGATGAAACAAAGTATAATAAGATTATTGTACTGCACTAGTCAAAAGCATCCCAAGCCCTTGATACTTCATTTCCTGCGACAGCAGTCTGTCGTGCAACAGGAACATTGAATCCGGCAGATTCTTCAATTTTCAAGAACTGCTGTATTTCGCGTTCAATGTTTCTGAGCAACGGCTCGTCTGCAGGAGTCACAATATTTATTGCTTCTCCGCTTTCACCAGCACGACCTGTCCTGCCAATCCTGTGCACATAATACTTTGGATTTCTTGGAAGGTCGTAATTAATAACGTGCGAAACATCATCAATGTGCAGTCCTCTTGATGCAACATCTGTTGCTATCAGAATTTTTGACCTGCCTTCCTTGAAGAGTTCCATCATTTTTGTGCGCTTGTTCTGGCTTAAATCGCTGTGTATTACTAATGAACGAAAACCTCTCCCGTACAAAATCCTGCTTAATGATTCAGCCCATCTTTTTGTGTTGCAAAAAACAATCGCTCTTGTTACTTGCGGCTCTTTTAACACTTTCAGCAATGTTGACAGTTTTTCCTGTTTGCCCACCCCAAAACACTTCTGATTAATTTTGTCTACAACAATCTCATCCTTGCTCAAAATTAATTGTTCTGCATTTTTCATGTACCTGCCGCTGAGTCTTAAAATTTCAGGAGGCATTGTTGCTGAAAAAAGCATTGTTTGTCTTGTTGTTGGTGTTTGGCTTAGAATTTTGTTGACATCATCTATAAATCCCATGTCCAGCATTTTGTCAGCTTCGTCAAGCACGACAAAACGAATTGTTTTCAGCTTTAAAGAACCGCGGGACAAATGGTCAAGAATTCTGCCTGGCGTGCCTACAACAATCTGAACACCGTTTCTGATGCGTTCTGCCTGAGGACCCAAACTAACACCTCCATAAAGAACAACAGACTGCATGCCGTATCCTAACATTCTGACGTCTTTGAAAATTTGCTGGGCAAGCTCTCGTGTTGGTGTTAAAACCAATGCTTGCGGACAACGTTCTTGAGTTAATTTGCACAATAATGGCAGTAGGAAAGCAAATGTTTTTCCAGAGCCTGTTTTTGACCTTACAATAAGGTCTTTATTTTGTAAAGCAAGCGGTATTGCTTTTTCCTGAACTTCCATAACTTCAGTTATACCCTCTTTTGCGAGTGCAGACTTTAAACTGTCTTTTATGCTTAATTCACTAAACTTCATTTTTTTTATACTCCTAGAAACCGTCGTGGTTTCTATCTTTCTTTTATTTGACTAAGAAAGATAGAACCAGAGATAAACTCAATCAGCAGTATTTGTCTACTACTGCTACCTGTCGAGAAAAGCTATCAGATGAATAACACGCTTTTCTTGACATCTCACGAATTTCTTGTTATTATGTATCTAATTGAAATTCGAGAGATTTCTTGTCTATGCAGGTATAAGATACAGGGGTTTATAAACCCTTTGGTTGCGCTTTTTTAGTTCTCAATCACTACTTGAAACTTATTCTTGTCAACAGGCTCAATCAACACCTCTTGGCCTTTTTTCATGTTGAAGAATGTTACCAATGATTTTGGAACTTTTATGTCCAATGCATTTCCTGACGTGCCAACACGCGTTCTTGCAGCAATGCCAAAAAGTCCAGCTTCTTTAGCTTTTTGCTGAATGGAAAGCATTGTTTTGCCTTCAAAAACTGTTTCGCCGCAAGCATCACACACAAGCGCGTCGAATTTTCCAAGTTCCGAGCCTAAAAGAACATACTGAACTTTCTTTTTAACTCTGCTGCCTTTTCCACATTCATCGCATTTTTCCATATCTATCACCTTTGTTTGTTCAAAAACACAGTTATAAAACTTCCTATAAAGAACTTGCCAGAACAGCAGTTTCTACTGTATAACGCACGTAATTCTTGTTCCATTCTTGTGCTACACTATCAACATCAATATGCATGACACTTTCAAATGAACATTATTTAAAAACCTGTTGCAGTCGCAATGCTTTTTTTAGGCTTTCTTCACCTGCAATGTATTCTTCAAATGTTATTGGTGACTTTATGCCAAATTCAGTAAGAAAGTCAATGCATTCGCTGATACTCATTCTAAGTTCTTTTGCGGTTTTGCTTAAGGAAATTCTGCCTTCTTTATACCGCTGAATAACAAGATAACGCCAACCGTATTCAATAAGCTCTCGCGCAACTGTTGATTTATCTTTATTTGTTTGTCTTGCTACATCTCTTATGTGCATCTTTTCTTGCTCTTTTAGCCTTAAACTAATCACGCTTGTCATGCTTCATCACCTTCCAATTTTTGTTTTGCGTTCTGAATAATTTCATTAACATACCTTCCGCACTCTTCTAAAGTTCTCAGTTTGGCACATGCTTCTTGTTTGTTAATCACATTAAGTCTTTTCGCAATCACCAAAAAGTTGATTGCAGTTGTGAATTCCAATCCTAAAACTTTGCAGGCTTTCATTGCCGCCTTATCGTCTGTGGCCAATACTGTTTTTAATTTTCTTGCCAGCAATACACTCACCGCTTCTCCTGAGTCAACGTTAAAGTCCTTGACTAATACTCCTTCACTGCCTCTTAACGAATCATCAACAATTATGTTATTTTCAGTGATCAGTTGTTCAATTATCTTTGCATCGACTGTTTTTTTTCTAACAGATTCATCCCTGACTTCATCACAAATTATCATTGTCACTGTATTGGTTAGTTTTCTTAACAGCGTTATTTTCGCAAGCAGTATCATTGTTGAAGCGTCAAAAACAATGTGTGGTTTATCCATGTAATACGTTTGTAGTGTTTTGTAGTTTATAAATATTTGCTTTCAGAATTCTTCCATGATTTTGTTCCATTATTTATGTGATTTGCTATAAGCTTCCTCACTTTTTAGAAATGTTTATTAACTCTTTTTTCTATTGCTCTATTTTAAAGGGGGAAACATGATTGACTATTACAATTTGTCACCGCAGGAAGCTTTATCTGCGTTAAACTCTTCAAAAAAAGGACTGACAAGCCAAGAGGCACAAAAAAGGTTATTTGAACAAGGACCAAACCTTCTTGCAAGAGAAAAAAGACTCACTGCAATAAAATTATTCATCAGCCAGTTCAAAAACACATTTCTTTTATTGTTAATATTTGCGGCAATAATATCCTTTGCAGTGGGCGAAATACTTGAAGGGAGTGTAATTATATTTATACTCTTCCTAAACGCGCTTCTTGGCTTCATACAAGAATATCGTGCAGAAAAAGCAATGGAAGCGCTTGAAAAACTCTCCGCACCAACTGCCAAAGTAATGCGTGATGGCCAAGAAACAAAAATTCCTGCTGCAGAAGTTGTGCCTGGCGACATTCTTGTTTTGGAAGCAGGAGATATTGTGCCTGCAGACAGCAGAATAATCACTGCATCAAGCTTTCATGTTGATGAAGCGTCTTTGACAGGAGAGTCTGTGCCTTCAAAGAAAGTGACAGACACTTACAAAATAGGAACATCTGTTGCTGATCAGGAAAACATGGCGTTTATGGGGACAACTGTAACTTATGGTAAAGGATTGAGTGTTGTTACTGCAACAGGAATGAAGACTGAAATGGGCAAGATTGCCGCGAGCATTCAAAAAACACCTGATGCTCCTACGCCGTTACAGATAAAGTTCAGACAATTAGCACAACAAATCGGCATCATAACTGTTGTCTTAATCATTGTCGTCTTAATCAGTGGAACATTTTCAGGGACGCAGACATTTGCAGGCATGCTAATCTTTGTACTCGCACTCACTGTATCAACTATACCAAACTCTCTCCCAATCATTGTTACCGTTAGTCTTGCTATGGGTGCAAAAAGATTGGTTGCCAAGAATATGCTGATTAAAAAACTGCCTGCTGCAGAAAGTCTTGGCGCAACAACAATTATTTGCACAGACAAAACTGGGACGCTGACAAAAAACCAGATGACTGTGACGCACATTTACTCAGACAACAAAACAATCTCTGTGACAGGCACTGGCTATAATCCTCAAGGAACATTTGTTGTAAACAGCCAGCAAATAAATCCCAACAAGATAGAACTGCTATTGCGCACAGGATATCTCTGCAACAATGCAAATCTGACAACAAAAGACGGAAAATATGAAATTGTAGGCGACCCTACAGAAGGAGCGCTCATCGTCCTCGGAAAAAAAGGAGGATTAAAAGATGACCACATTCATGAAGAGTACGAGCTTGTTGAAGAACTGCCGTTTGATTCTGACAGAAAACGCATGAGCACAATTTTCAAAAATCGCCGAACAAAAAAAACAGAAGCGTATGTTAAAGGTGCACCGGACATTCTATTGCATTTGTGCACAAAAATGATAGTTAACGGAAAAATAAAACCAATGACGCAAAAAGACAAGAAAAAAATTCTTGCAGCAAATACAAAGTATGCAAATGATGCATTAAGAGTGCTTGCGATGGCGTGCAAAGACGTTACAAAACAAAAAAAATACAACATCAACACTATTGAAAAAGAATTAATTTTCCTCGGGCTTGTCGGAATGATAGACCCTCCGAGAGATGAAGTCAAGCACGCAATAACAGACTGTGAAAACGCAGGAATTAAAGTAATGATGATTACTGGTGACCATGCCATAACCGCGCAGGCAGTTGCGAAACAAATAGGTTTGTTAAAAAAAGGCGACATTATTTTAGATCCATTTTGTGGTAGTGGTGTTTTTTTAGCT
>CAYPAC010000078.1:0-6139 GCA_964408615.1 uncultured Methanosarcinales archaeon | reverse complement strand
TAGAAATGCTACAACAGTTTAAAGACGGACTGTTCAATGTTTTGATAGCCACATCAGTAGCAGAAGAAGGATTAGACATACCAACAGTAAATTTAGTTCTGTTTTACGAACCAATTCCAAGCGCAATACGAAGCATACAAAGAAGAGGAAGAACCGGACGACACGACAAAGGCAAAGTTATTTTGTTAGTCGCAAAAGGAACAAGAGACGAAGCATACCACTGGACAGCAAAAAGAAAAGAAAAAAACATGCATTATTTTTTGAAAAACTTAAGGACTGCGCTCAAGCAAAAACTGACAACAACACAACCAACGCTGACAAAATTTGTTGGAGATGAGAAAAAAATAAAAATATTCGCAGACTACAGAGAAAAAGGCTCCAGCACGATAAAAATGCTGCTGGATATGGGAATTGAGCTAAAATTAGAAATGCTACAAACAGCAGATTACGTTGTTAGCGACAGAGTTGCAGTTGAACTCAAAAAAATGCCTGATTTTGTTGATTCACTGATTGATGGACGGTTGATGCCACAAATAAAAGCATTAAAACAAAATTATTACAAGCCATTAATCATTTTAGAAGGGACAGAGGATTTGTATTCATTAAGAAATATTCATCCGAACGCAATCAGAGGAATGTTAGCGACAATTGCAGTAAGTTTTGCAGTGCCAATACTTTATACAAAAAACGAAGAAGATACTGCTGCATTATTATTAGCAATAGCAAAAAGAGAACAAGAAGAAGGAGCAAGAGAATTTTCTCCTCACGGCGACAGAAAACCACTGACATTAGCAGAACAACAAGAATATATAGTATCATCATTGCCAAATGTAGGACCAAGCCTTGCAAAAGAATTATTGAAGCAGTTAAAAACAGTGAAAAATGTTGTAAATGCAACACACGATGAATTACAAAAAATAGAAGGAGTAGGAGAAAAGATTTCTCTCAAAATAAAAGAAACAGTAGAAGGAGAGTACAAGAAAGAATGATTATTTAAAAAAATCATCAATTTGCTTAAACTGCTGTCCAGCACTTGTATAACGAGCATGAGCTTCATCAGCAGCACACTCAATATCCCTCTCAAAAAAATTAAGATAAAAAAACATTTTCTCACGAGAATTATAACTCGCATCTGCAAAATCCTGCTCAGTAAAGTTCAGATTACCGCGCGCAGGAGAAAGAATACTGTCCTTCATCACAACAATCCTTTCACCAGAACCTGTTTCCAAAGAACAACCCCTAAGATTAACCACCCAAGTAAGAATATCCGGACGAGATACAGAAGCAGAAATATCAACCTTATTCCCATTAGCTTTCTTAACAGAAATACTAACATAATTATTTACTAAATTATAATAAAAAGACACATCTTCCTGCTGAACAGAATTATAACCAGAAATAGACAAAGAACTGCTGTCATCAGACAAAACTTTTTTGAACACAAGATGTTCATCAGCGAAGTCATTTACTGGAACAGACTGTGGAGAAACAACAACATCAATAGATTTTTGAGCAACAGGAGCAGGAGAAGAAACATTTTGTTGAGAAGCAGAAGACTTCTGAGCACAGCCAACAAAATAAGGAAGACTGGCCAACAACAAATATGATAAATGTTTACTGCAAACAGTCATTGTTAACAAGAGTTATGATGTCATCATATAAAAAAGTTTAGGTTAAAAAATCTCTGATATCCCGAAACTGCTTCGCATCACATAACTACTTCGGGGTTTTAAGTTCGTTCCATACTTCTTTTGGTGTTTTGTAGTTTAAGCTCATGTGTAGTCTTTTGTTGTTGTAGTGTTCTATGAATTCTTTTAGTGATGTAAAGTTTCCTGTGATGTATTCTGTTTTGTAGGTTAGGAAGAACCGTTCTGCTTTGCCGTTGGTTTGTGGTCTGTTTACTCTGGCGAGGCAGTGTTTAATGCCCATTGTTTGTAGTGTGATTTGGTATGTGTTGAGTTGCAGAATTCCGTTTTTGTCTGGTGTGTTGTTGAAGTATGTTGCTCCGTGGTCTGTCATTATCGCTTTTGGTTTTCCATATTCTGCTATTCCTGTTTTTAGTAGTGCTATGCTATTTTCTACGTTGGCATTTTTGAATATGCCGTAGCTCGTGATTATTCTTGTTTTGTCGTCTATGTAAATGCTTAATTGTTGATTTGTGAAAGGGTCAAAACTCCAGTCTGTATGCCATAAATCATTTGGATTTGGTAATTCGTACCTAACCCATTTTCGGGATTTTTGTTTTTTTATTTGTGGTAATTGTAGATTATTTCTGACTAATATTTTTTCTATTTGTCTGTGACTTATGCCAAAACCTTGTTTCTTGAGAATTTCTTCAATGTGGCAAGCACCGTAGCCAAATTTTTTACGAGTGTCCAAAATCATATCACTTGCTTTAGGATTAATGTTGGTTTCAGGACGACCTGTTTTATGGTCTTTAAGTACATCCCAACCAAATTCTTTGTATGTCTTAATTAATTGTTGAACAGTTCGTGTACTTACTTTTTGTGCCAACGCAATTTCACAAGTCGGTTCTTTTTTCAAATATTGTTTAACAATCCACACTCTCTTCTCAAAAGTTAATTTGTACATTTTGCCTCACCCATTACGGCAAGGCAAAAATCACGCATTTAATTCGCGCGTATTACTGCGAAGTAAAATCGTGATAGCACATTAGGTTAAAAAATCCACAAACTTTTTAAAGAAAAAGCTACTGAAGCAAAACAATGATAAACCAACAAAAATTGGCATTTTTGAGGTTTATAATTTTGGAGGCGCTAAAATCATAAACCAACTAAAAACAGCAGCACTATTAGGAGCACTAACAGGATTAATGTTGTTAGCTGGCAACATTCTTGGAGGAAGAGGCGGACTAACAATAGCACTCGCATTTGCAGGACTAATGAATTTCGGAGCGTATTTTTTTTCAGACAAAATTGTTTTGGCAATGTACCGCGCGCAAGAAGCAAAAAAAAGTGAACATCCTGAACTACACAAAATGGTCGAAGAAATAAGCCACAAAGCAGGAGTGCCAAAACCAAAAATATATGTCATACCAACAGCAACACCAAATGCATTCGCAACAGGACGAAACCCAAAACACGCAACAGTAGCATGCACAACAGGAATCATGCAATTATTAAATCATGACGAACTAAAAGGCGTACTTGCACACGAAATTGCACACGTCAAAAATCGAGATATTTTGATAACAACAGTTGCAGCAACAATCGCAGGAGTTATTTCTTATCTTGCACAAATGGCACAATTTGCAGCAATATTCGGCGGAGGGCGAGATAGAGAAGGAGGAAACAATATTGCAGGAATGTTAGTATTAGCAATAATAACACCAATCATTGCGATGATAATACAAATGGCAATCTCAAGAAGCAGAGAATATCATGCAGATGCAACAGGCGCAAAGTTTTTGAAAAACTCAGAAGGACTAGCAAGTGCGCTTAAGAAAATAGAAATGGGCGTGAAACACAACCCAATGGGCTTCGGACATCCTGCAACAAGCAGTCTATTTATTCTGAATCCGTTTAGTGCAGGCGGAATGGTTAAGCTGTTAAGCACACACCCTGCAACAAGCGAAAGAATAAAAAGATTAAATGAGATGAAGTTCTAAATTATTTTCTCGCCGCTAAAGCATAATATGCATGACCTTTGCAAATTCCAGTGTCATAGATTGCTTTGTCTTTAGAACCTTTAGGACACACCCAACAATCATCATCAGAAACAACAGGATTAGCGATTAAGCTAACTGCACGAGCATGTTCATCTCCTGTCAAACCAGACACAGTATAAGCATTCTTTTCCAACAAAAGCTCAAGCTCTGATTTTGGTTTGCCATCAGACCACACTGGATTTAAAGGTGCTTGTCCAATTGCACTACAACCCTCACAACAATACACCTCATCACTTTTCTTTTGTTCGTCAAGAACCACCTGCTAAAGCAAGGTGGCGTGAAGTGATAATGACGAGTATATTTCACAGCACGTGGTTCTTGAGCGTGCTCAGAAACTGCTCGTCCTTTCTACAGACTGAAGTCAATAGTGTGCGTCGAGAGCAGTTTCTGACACATCAACCATTTCATTCATCTCCAATTGCCACCAAAATACTGCTTAAAATCATCATGCTCAACAGCTCCCCTAACTGCGTTCACACCATACTTTTCAGAAAGACGCAACAAAATACGCGCAATACTACCAACATATTTAGCACGAACATCCTGATTAATAGACAACCCATCACGATCAACTAATTCAGCACCTGAAAGTTCTATCAGTTTTTCAACACCAAAAAAAGCACTATACATAATATCATTAGCAGAAAGCTCCAACTTCAATTCACGATGAAGCTTAGCACTACCCATTCAGCTCACCTGCACTTCAATCGGAACAAGCAATGCTTCCTGCTTTAAAATTTCTGCCTTGTCGGTTTTTTCCCACGTAAAGTCAGGATCGTTGCGACCAAAATGACCATACGATGCTGTTTTTTGGTATATTGGGCGCTTCAATTTAAGCTGTTCAATAATGTCTCTTGGCTTAAGAGGAAAATGTTTTCTAACAAGCTCAGAAATTTTTGTTTCAGAAATTTTAGCAGTGCCAAAAGTATCAATTAAGACACTAACTGGTTCAGCGATGCCAATAGCGTAAGCAAGCTGAACTTCACAACGGTCAGCAAGACCAGCAGCAACAATGTTCTTAGCGATATAACGCGCTGCGTAAGCTGCACTACGATCAACTTTTGACGGGTCTTTACCGGAATTATGGCAAACAATTCCATTTGCAGTAAAAGTATGTGAGAACGGAATGTTCAAATCATACGTGTGTGCAAATGAAGGAATTTTTGTTTTGATAGGCGTGTAATAATGCCCCATGAAGAATAATTCCTGCAATTGAATAAAATCCTGCTCATTTTTCAAAAACGGTTCATACGCCTCAATAAATTCTCTTAATTTCGCATATGTAAGTTCTTTTGTAGCTTTTCCGGCACAATGCCTTGTAAAACGACCAATACCACATGCGTCATTACGCTGCTCTTCTAAAGGCAGTTTTTTAAACAAAAACTTAATTCTTTCTCGTTGATTGGGAATGATTATCCTATTACTTTTTTCAGGAACAACTGTGTCAAGAATCTTTTGTTTTCTTGGCAGACCAAAACCAATATGTTCTTTAAATAATGCAACACTCTCGCTTCCTTTCAGAACCACATCATATCGCGCATGGACAGACTTTATTTCTCGGCCGCGAATGTAGCCATGCTTTTGATCATTAACTGCTACAATCAATATTCTTGATAAAATTCCAAAATTTAATAATAAAAGCTGCATGTCTTCAGCTAATTTTCTACTCGTTGTAGCAAAACTTATCCTCTTGCTTGTTTTATTCCTGCCATCTACACGAACACAACCATCAGTATCAAATAACCCTCGCAAAAATGCCGCGACATTCTTTTGAGAGGCATTGAATATTGCCTCAGGCACAGTTTTTTCAAATGATTTTGCATATGTCAAACCTAAATGTTTCAAGTATGCTCTCAATTCAACACCACCTACATACCCCCAATGACCATATATCTTTCCTTTATCGCCAAACAATTTTTCAAATGTACTCTGAACAATAGACTTCATCTCTTCTTCACAAACACAAATTTTTATACAACCTTCATCAGTACAATCCCCATCGCCAACCAACAATCCTAAAATATAAGCATAATCCTCAATAAGTTTTGCCGGAAAAACATATTTCTTTTTTCGCCCTTCTGCAGTTCCTTTCTTATATTCATACTTGAATGCAGGAATTTGGTCGTTACCAAACAATCTATTTTTAGCCTGAATAGCAACCCAATCACCTGTATTAATTTCTTCTATAGACTTCCAAACATAATTACCATTTTTGTCTAAAACTCGAATATTATGATTCAACGTTGCTTCAACATGATAACCATCCTCTGTCGTGATAAGTCCAGTTGGTTTAAGCCCATTATCATACCACGCACCAGCTGGCATTGGGTGAACGTCGGTTTTGACCAACAACCCATTTGCTCCAACGTCCCTGCAATTATCAATTCTCAATAACCCCTTCTAGATCGGAAGAGCGTCGTGTAGGGAAAGAGTGTGGAAGGATGTGTAGAT
>CAYPAC010000077.1:0-6406 GCA_964408615.1 uncultured Methanosarcinales archaeon | reverse complement strand
AGGAATGAATAAATCTATAATTTTTTCATTAGTTCTTCATATCTTCTAAATAATCATTTAGTGTCTTCCATTGAGAGTATTCTCTTGCATTAAAATACGGTGGAGATGTCACAGCTAAATGAATAGAATTATCTCGGAATTTACTTAAAACCTCTTCACTGTTACCTAATATTATTTTATGGCTTGTTTCTTGCATTTTTTTCTCTCGGCGTGTTCTAATATGGACTTATCAATAATTCTCCAACGTCATTCTTCGATCATCAACGTTCCACACAGGTTCCAAATACTCGATTTTTATTCCTGTTTGGAAGCATTAAGTAATAAGTCTTTCACAACATACGTTGGCACACGCAAGACTTTGAGTTCTTCACCTTCTTTTATGTAGAGTGTTAGTTCCACACATCAACACTATTACTTATTGCTTTTTATGTTTTTCTGTTGTGTGGAAGATAATTGTTTTGTTCTCAGTATCTCGCACGTAGCATCTTTAGTTCTTCTACTAATACTCCATAATTATTATCATCATCATTAAACCCACACAAGAGTGCAAGTGCTGTTCCTTCATATATTTTGTTTTGGTGTCTTATTTGCAGATGATATGGTCTGTTTTTTGGCACTTCTTTGAGCATTTTCAGAATTATTGCACCTGGTTTGAAATCATATGTTCTTTCGTGTATTTGGTTTTCGCTTGTTGTTGGAGGGAATGAAGTTTCTCCGCCGTGTTCAAAAACAATTTTTTCAATATCAGAGATGAATTTCGCGCTTGTTTTTTCTGCTTGCGGGAATGCAAGCTGGTAAGCAAATGCCACTATCTCTGCCATAAATCTTGCTTTTTTTTCGTGTTTAAATCTTTTTGTCGTCATTGATAAGGGGTTGCCAGTTTTTTTTCCAGTTGTCAGGGATTGGTTTTGTTGGTGTGCCTACAATATAAGTATCAATTGTGATGTCTTTGTCTTTATACTGTTTTATTTCAAGCGATAGAATGTGTTTTACATAACAAAATGGTGAAAGTGTTGTGCGTATGGTAGCCCATTTTTCGTCATTAGTCAGGTCTTCTGTTGTGCGCAGGCGAAGTTCTATGCCTGCTGAAATGCAGTTTGGGGCTGGTTGTTTTTCTGTGAAAGTAATAACAAGAACGTATTCTTCTTCTTTTGGTGGTGGCAAAAAATTTTCTATTCTGTGGTTAGTGTATTCTTTTATCAGCGTGTTGATGTACCCGCGGAATTTGTGTTTTGCAGGCATGGGGAAGAATTAGACGTCAATGATTTCAATTTCGATGTTTAGGTTTTCTGGAATTGGAACGCGCATGACAAGTCTTAATGCTCTTTCATCAAGCCCCAAATCAATGAGGCGTTTGTGGACGCGCATTTCGTAGCGTTCCCATGTTGCTGAGCCGCTGCCGCAGGGTGTTCGTCTTGTTGATAGTTTTAGTTTTTTTGTTGGGAGTGGGACTGGCCCCCTAATATCAACTCCTGTTTTGTCGGCGATATCTTTAATGAAAGAACATGTTTGGTTGAGCTTGGTGATGTCTGTGCTCGCCAGCTTTATTCGGGCTTTTTGCATTGTTTTTCTCTTTGGAGGTGATTAAATAAAATAAAAAATGTTTGCATGTTTATGCCTTTTTAACTAAGTCTGTGCACATTCCTGCGGCAACTGTTGCGCCTGAATCACGAACTGCAAATCTTGCAAGTTGTGGTATGTCTTGTTGTTTCTCAATTACGAGTGGCTGCATTGGTTTTACTTTTATTTCTGCCGCGTCTCCGTTTTTGATGAAGTCTGGGTGTTCTTGCAGTGTTTCGCCTGTTGCAGGGTTTATTTTTTTGACAATCTCTGTTATCTGGCATGCGACTTGTGCTGTGTGTATGTGGAACACAGGTGTGTAGCCTACTGTTATTACAGTTGGGTGGTTCAGCACAATTATTCGTGCTGTAAATTCTGTTGCAACTGTTGGTGGATTGTCTACTTTCCCAAGGACGTCTCCGCGTGCAATATCTTGTTTGTTTATTCCTCTGACGTTGAAGCCGACGTTGTCTCCTGGTTCTGCTTCTGTTAGTTGTTCGTGGTGCATTTCTATTGTTTTGACTTCACCTGTTACTCCTTTTCCTTCTCGTGCAGGCATTACTATTACTTTGTCGCCTACTTTCATTATTCCTGTTTCAACTCTGCCTACAGGTACAACTCCAATTCCTGTGATGTTGTAAACATCTTGTAATGGCAGTCGTAATGGCAGTTGTGTTGGTTTTTCAGGAGGATCAAACTTGTCAAGTGCTTCTAGTAATGTTGGGCCGGTATACCATGCCATGTTTGCTGATTTTTTCACTACATTGTCTCCTGGATATGATGCTATTGGTACAAATAGCACTTTTTTTTCTGGTTCTTTCCATCCTGATGCTTTTAAGAGTTGCATTACATCTTTTTTTAGAGTTTCAAACTTTGCTTGGTCGTATTTTGCAAGGTCCATTTTGTTGCATGCAACAATAAGTTGTTGGACTCCCAGTGTTCTACAGAGGAATGCGTGTTCTTTTGTTTGTGCCTGCACTCCTTCTGAGCCGACGACAAGTACTGCTGCGTCTGCTTGGCTTGCGCCTGTTATCATGTTTTTAATGAAGTCTTTGTGTCCTGGCGCGTCTATAATTGTGAATGAGAATTTTGGGGTGTCAAATTTTTTGTGGCTTAAATCTATAGTGACTCCTCGTTCTCTTTCTTCTTTTAATTGGTCCATGACGAATGCAAATTCAAAGCCTCCTTTTCCAAGGCGTTCTGCTTCATCTTTTAGTTTTCTTAATGTTTGCTCGTCTACTGCGCCAGCGTCAAAGAGTAGTCGTCCTACTGTGGTTGATTTGCCGTGGTCGACGTGTCCGACGAACACAACGTTCATGTGTGGTTTTCCTTTTGCCATTTATATTTCCTCCTACTTAGTATTGTTAGTATGTGCCTTCTACGCAACAAATATCAGCTCCAAAAATAGTGCAGTGTTTATAAACCTTGCTATTATTTTTTTAAATGAATTTGTCAGCAGCACCAGATGTTTAGTCGTGTTTTAGTCCAACGTAAATTACCATCACACCACTTGTAGCACTTGTCGGTTCTGTGTATTGGACTGTTTTTCCTGTTTCTTTTGCAGCTTCGCGTGCATCTTTGTAAAATTGTCCGACATGTTTTATTAATTCAGGGTTTATTTTTGTAAAGACTTGTGTTGTTGGTTCTTTTCCGCGCTGTGCTGTTACTCTGAGGTCCATCCACAAATGTTCTGGTATTTGGTAAGCAAATCTTGTTCCTTTTTTGTACAGTTCATTTTCTGGATTGGTTTCTTGTAGTTGGTATCCTTTTTGTTGAAGTTCGTTTTTGAAGTCTTCAAATAGTTTGTCCACGCTCATTTTTTTCACGCTCCTACCATGCCTGCTGTGAGGCCTTTTCTTTGTATGATTGATTTAATTATTTTGTCTTGTATTTCGTTTGGTGCTTTTTCAAATGTTTGGTCTGCAAGTGCTGATGAGCCTCTGCCGCTTGTTGCTGAGCGTAAGTCACTGCTCCATCCGAGCATTTCTGCTACTGGGAGTTTTGCTCTGACTATTGTTAGTGTGCCTTCTTGGTTCATTTCAAGTACTGCGCCTCTTTTGTTCATTACGAGTTTTGTTACATCGCCTGTGTTGTCTATTGGTGCTTCGATGACGTGTACTTGGACTGGTTCAAATATGACTGGTGAGGCATCCATCATTGCGGTTTTTATTCCTTCTCTGACTGCAGGATACATTTGTGCTGGTCCTCTGTGGATTGCGTCTTCGTGCAGTTTTGCATCTGTTAATGTTACTTTTATTCCAAAGCTTGGTTCTCTTGCTAATGGTCCTTCGTTCATTACTTGTTCAAATCCGTCAACTACAAGTTCAAAGCATTCGCTTAATTGTATGTTTCCTCTTGTTGCATCAATTAATATGCTGTCGTTGTAAATGTCTTTTACTGCGAGTGCTGTGTCGTTGTCCAATCCTGCACCTACGAGCTTGTCGCGTAATTCGAGATTTTTTTTCTTTATTCTTCCTGTTGATATTTCTCCGTTTTTTATTAGTTCTCGTATTTCTGGTTCGAGGGATTCAACAACAAAGTAGAGCTTGTTGTGTTTGTTTGGTGATTTTCCTTCTGCTTCAGAACTTTTCTTCAGGACAGTTTCCCTGTATACTACGATTGGCGGGCTTGTTTTTATTTGTACTCCTTTTTCTGTTATGATTCTGTTCTCAATTATTTCCAAATGTAATTCTCCCATGCCTCTTAACAGGTGTTCTCCTGTTTCCTGATTAATTTCTATTTTGACAGACGGGTCTTCTTTTGCAACTTTTCTTAATACTTCTACTAATTTTGGCAGGTCTTGTGGTTTTGTTGCTTGTATTGCTTTTGTTATGACTGGTTCAAATATGTGTTTTAGTTCTTCAAATGGGTGTTCTGGTGCTTCTGTTATTGTTTCGCCTGCATTTCCTGTTACTCCTGCTATTGCGAGTACGTTTCCTGCTGGGACTTCTCCCATTAGTTCTGTTTTTACTCCTTTGTACATTAGGACATTTTGTACTTTTTGTGTTTGTTTTGCATTGTTTAGATATACGTCCATGCCGTCACGCAGTGTTCCGCTGAACAGTCGTCCTGCGGATATTTCTCTTCCTGATTTTTGGTCGATGACAATTCTTGTTATAACAAATGCTGTTTTTCCGTTTGGGTTGCAGTTTGTTAAGTCTTTTCCGAATTCTGATTCAAGTTCTCCGTGCCAGATTTTTGGTATTCTGTATTTTTGTGCTTCAAGCGGGTTTGGAAGGTGTTTTATTACCATGTCCAGCAGGACTTCATGAAGTGGTGCGTTTTTCCACACCCATGCTTGTTTTTCTTCTTCGTTCATTTCGTAAAGGTTTAAGATGTCTTTGAAGCTTACGTTGCGTTTTTGCATGAATTGAAGTGATAATGCCCAGTTTTCTCGTGCTGAACCGAATGCGACACTGCCGTCTTGTATGTTGACTTTCCATTTTTGTTTGAATTCTTTTTCTGCTATTTGTTCTACGAGTCTGTTGAATTCAAGTATTATTTTTACAAATCGTTGCTGGATTTGTTCTGGTGTGTACTGCATTTCTTTTATGAGACGGTCTACTTTGTTGATGAAAAGCACTGGTTTTACTCGTTCTCTTAGTGCTTGTTTGAGTACTGTTTCTGTCTGTGGCATTATTCCTTCTGATGCGCAGACTAATACTACTGTTCCGTCGATTGCTCTCATTGCGCGTGTTACGTTTCCGCCAAAGTCTATGTGTCCTGGCGTGTCTATTAAATTTATTAAATACTCTTGCCCTTCAAAAGTATGCACCATTGAAACATTAGCAGCATCAACAGTCATTAATCGTTCTTGTTCGTCCATGTGCTGCCAGGTCATCATTCCGCTGTCAAGGTCTCCTGCGTTTTTTTCTGACATGAGTCCTGCTGCTGCGATTAAATTGTCAGTTAATGCAGTTTTTCCGTGGTGTATGTGTGCGCTTGTGCAGATGTTTCTAATATTCTTTTGATTTTTTGACAGTGTTTTCATGTTTTCTGTTTTTGATTCACCCATTATGATTACCTCACATGAATGTCGTGTACTGTTTTGTATTCTGTTATTTCTTCTTTTTTGAACCAGACTGGGATTTCTCTTTCTGCGTCTTTTTTGTCTGCAGAGGCATGAACGAGATTTCGAGTAACTGTTTGTTTTGCGTCGCAGTGCGCATAGCTCATATGTGCGTAATCTCCTCTGATTGTTCCTGGCAGTGCTGATTTTGGTTCTGTCGGTCCTATCATTTTTCTTACTATTTCTATTGCGTGCAGGCCTTCCAGCACCATTGCAACTACAGGTCCTTCAAGCAAAAATTTTATGTTGTAGTTTCTTACGTGTTCTCCTCTTCTTTGTGCAAGTTCTTCTGTGTAGTGTTTTTTTGCAAGATTTTCATCTGACTGTAAGAGTTTGAGTGCAACTATTTTTAGTCCTGCTCGTTCAAACCTTGTTATTATTTCTCCTATGAATCCTCTTTGGACTGTGTCTGGTTTTAACAACACCAGTGTTTGTTCTATCATTGTGCTTTGTTGCTTATTTCTGAACTTGCTTCTGTTTCTTTTTTCTGAATGCCTTTTTCATATGCTTTTGACCATTTTGTGTATCTCGGAACTCTTCTAAGCTTGAACAAGTTTTTTTGGCATTTTGCTTTGCAGAACGTGAATTGTCTTCCGTCATTTTTTACAAAGATTATTCCTTTTCCCTGTTCTATTAGTTTTCTGCAAAACGAGCATTTTGCCATTAGTTTTTGCCTCGTCCTGCGTTTGTTAATGGTCTTGCTTCGATTTCTGTTTCTCTGAGCATGAGTATGTCGTCTTTTTGTATTGGTCCTTTGACGTTTCTTCGTAATATTTT
>CAYPAC010000076.1:0-6519 GCA_964408615.1 uncultured Methanosarcinales archaeon | reverse complement strand
CCCATTTTCTTTGTACGCAATACCATTAATCTGTTCAAGAGAAACATTCTTTTTACTAAATACCACATCCAATAATTCATGTGTTGTTATTTCCCCTTCATTTATCACAAGATAATCAACATAACTTTTCATAATTGTTGCTTCAGGTGAATTAGTAACGTGTGGACCACCGCAAATAACAACAATTCCTGGATTTATTTGCTTTGCCAATTCCATAATCTTCAAAGCAGTTTTGTGACTGGCAGTAATGCTCCCCACAAGAATAACACGCGGATTACTATTCTTAATCTGTTCACCGACCTGTTCTACACTATACCCCAAACCAAACGCATCAATAATGCCAACCTTGTACCCCTGCTTCTCAACGTAGGCAGCTATCAATGCAATCCCTAACGGAGGACATTTTGGACCAATGCTGTCCAAATCACCATAACTGAAGGGTGGGGAAACAAATAATACATCAATGTTCGTGTTTTCACTCAATAGTTATCACCACGCATTCGGCTGTGTACAATTCTTAATAAACATTGCTGAAAAAACCAACATTTTTAAGCCTTCACAAAATTTGCGCGCACAATGAATAGAAATACAATCCTCATACTAACTATATTCGTTGTTTCTTTTTTTTACATACTGTTTTTTTCACAGTGTGTCCCGTTTTTTTTTGACGATCATGAGTTTCACAGTAATTACATCAAAACTTCTTGGAAAGAAATTTTTCATCAATTTTTCAGCTTAAACACTAAAGGCGGAATTGCAGATGGCTTAAGACCTGTTTACGGGATGTTCTTCAAAATAATTTTCCCTTTTTTAAAGTTTGATTATTGCGGTTATCGCATTATTAAAGGCATAATTTTTTCTGCACTCATAACACTAATCTTTATTTTCTCAAACAACTTAATTAAAAATAAAATCATCACAGTTCTGCTTTCAATTTTTTTAATGACACTTTTTCCAGTCTATATTCACACACTGGGTTATAACGGGCCCCACATAATTGCGTAATTTTTTAAAATTCTTGCAATATTGTTCATTGTTAAAGACATAAATAAAAACAAAACATCTATCACCAACCAGTTCTTTGCAATCCTATTCTCGATTGTTGCGATAAGAACATATCCGCCAGCATACTCCATACTGGGAGTTTTATTTTTATTTATTCTTTTTTATAACAAAACCAGAATTTTAAGGTACTCACTTATTTTGTTTATTATTCTAATATCTCAATTCCCCATATTTGAACCTTTATCAGCAAGTAAAGGTGTTTATCACTTAAATTTCTGGAGCATAACTAAAGTATTCTCTAATAATTTTTTGGAAAACGTCTTTAATCCTCTGCCTAATATGAGTAATTTGTATTACAAATCATTTTACGACATAATTTCATTTTTTGGAATATGGTTTATTATTATTCTTTTAGTGCTAGTTGTACTTAAAAAAACAGGAAACAAACACTTGTTTAATTTGAATAACACAAACAAAAATAATTTAAACACACGACTGTTGTACTCTTTAACAATTGCATGGATGTTCAGCGAGCTCCCCACTTACATTTTTTTACTGGAAAACGCAATAAGATACATCACCACATTAATGATTCCATTTTCTCTGTTTGTTTCAACAATCGTTTGCTCATTGCTACAAAAAATAAAGCCAAAATACAAAAAAATAGTTGGAATGGCACTCACAATACTGATAGCATGCACCATAATAATAAACAGCTCATACACATATGCTTTCAGAGCCGGCTGGGGGAGTTCTTTCACCGCATTTGAGCACGTTATGAACTTTTTTGCAGAACAGCACAATAAAAACACCGGCGTCCTGTATTACTCTAGCGCAGTTGCAGACGAATATAAATCCATTAACAAAAAAAATACAGACTATCAATTCGGAAAAAATATAACCT
Organism: uncultured Methanosarcinales archaeon; assembly: GCA_964408615.1. Classification (GTDB taxonomy): domain Archaea; phylum Nanobdellota; class Nanobdellia; order Woesearchaeales; family ARS49; genus JACQMU01. The sequence goes on along the minus strand of CAYPAC010000076.1, from coordinate 4,610 downwards.
ACCTAAAATCATCCAACCTGAAAGATTTTAGCAAAAATTCAATCACATCATTGTCAAAAAAATATGGTGATTTTTACGTTCTAAAAAGAACAACGTCCGTTTCAAAAACATCTTACCCCGAAATTGACATTGAAACTATAAGCGAACTTAAGCTAGTACGAATAATAAACGGCATAGACTGTAAGAACATGTTATTCGACAGAATTAACCTTATGATCATTAAACTTTTTAACATAAAATACCACCCAAATAAGGTGTACATATACAAATTTAATAATTGAGCCAGACAAAACTTTATAAACCTTTTAGTTGAGCATCATTCAATGAAAACCCTCTGCATAATTATTGTCAACTACAACTCCAAAGAAATACTCGAGTGTTTGCAATCAGTTTATTCAAACATAAATGTGCCTTTCGAAACAATCATTGTCGACAACAATTCAAAAGATAACTCTGTTGCACAAGTAAAAGAAAAGTTCCCACAAACAATAATTATTGAAAACAAAACAAACAAAGGATATGGCACGGCGTGCAATCAGGCAATAAAAATTGCAAAAGGAAAACACATTTTAATTCTGAATCCAGACATTGTTTTGGAAAAAAATACTGTTGAAGAATTGTTGAAATATCTGGAAGAGAATAAAAATGCAAAAATAGTTTCGTGCAAACTAAAAAACCATGACGGAACTGTGCAAAACTCATTCAGAGAATTTCCAACAATAACCAACATCATTAAAAGACAATTCAGCTCACAAAAACCAAAAGACATAAAAGCACCGACAAAAGTAGACTGGGTCTCAGGAGCATTCATGTTGCTTAGAGAAAAATATTATTTTGATGAAAGATTCTTTCTATATTTTGAAGACGTTGATTTGTGCAAGACAACTGGAGAAGTTTATTATTATCCGCATGTTTCAGCAACACACCTTGCAAAAAGAGAAAGCAAACAAAACTTAAGACTTGCAATCATTCATGCTAAAAGCGCAATGCAGTATTTTTTAAAATATGGATTTTTCTGACATAACTTTATAAACAACATCTTAAAGAAATGAGCAAATGCCAACGCCACTCACAATAGCAACAGTAATTTTAAGCTTTCTCGTCACTCTCTTTGTTTTGCCTGTCTGGATAAAGCTTGCACGCAAAAGAGGACTAACAGGCAAGGACGTACACAAAATAGGGCAACACGAAGTAGCAGAATTAGGAGGATTAGTTGTTGTTTTTGGAACAATCATTGGAATTCTGGCATACATAGCAGTACAAATATTTGTGTACAACAACAAAGAACCAATGTTTTACATCCTCGCAGCAACAGCATCAATACTCATAGCAACAGTAATAGGATTGGTAGATGACATTTTAGGATGGAAAATAGGACTGCGACAATACCAAAAAGCAATTTTATCCTCATTAATTGCCCTGCCAATGATGGTCGTCAATGCAGGAGAATCATCAATGGCACTGCCATTCATTGGAATAATAAATGTTGGTTTGTTGTATCCATTACTTATCGTGCCAGGAGGTATTATCGGAGCATCAAACGCATTCAACATGCTCGCAGGCTTTAACGGCCTCGAAGCAGGAATGGGCATGATAATAATCGGCACAGAAGGATTTTTAGCATGGCAGTTAGGCTCAAAAACAGCAGTCATCATTGCAGCATGCGCATTCATGGCATTACTGGCATTTTTTGTGTTCAACAGATATCCATCACTCGTATTTCCCGGCGACACACTAACATATCCAGTGGGAACAATAATTGCAATCATAGCAATACTGGGCAACATAGAAAAATTTGCAGTAATACTATTCATCCCATATTTTTTAGAAGGACTGCTAAAAATGCGAGGCCTCATGCAAAAAGAAAGCTTTGGCAAAATACTCCCAGACGGAACACTAACCAACAGATACGAAAAATGGTACGGACTGACACACATAACAATTTCATTGCTTAGAAACACAATTGGCAAAGCAAAAGAAAAACACGTTGTATTGACACTGCTGTATTTTCAAGCAGTAATTGCTATTATTACATTGCTTGTTTTTTACAGTTAAAATTCAAAATAATTCTTCAGCGGTTTTTGCACCACGCAAGTAATCACTTACTTCCAACCTACTTTCTATTCCGAGATTTGCCAATACATCAATCATTTGAGATATGGTAAGTCCTGAAATTTCTGCTGCCTTACCCAAAGATATTTTTTCTTCGCGATAATTTAGTATTGCAAAATATACTTTTCCCAATTCTATTAATTCACGTATTGCACTTGATTTGTCTGTTTTTTCTTGAACAGATATTTCTTCAATTACTTTAACATCCTCATCAGGCAAGCGCAATGTCACCATTGAATCCATTCTTGTCATGTTAGTTCGTCCTCCAATTTGTTAATAATTTCTTTTGAGTATCTGCCGTACGCAGTTAATTTTTTTACAACCGCTAACGCTTCTTCTTTTGACAGCATATCTTTTTTTCGAAGAGCAATTAATAAGTTAGGCGCAGTTGTGAATTTGATGTTGAAAATCCTGCAAACATTAATCGCTTTTTTGTCATCACACACTAATGTTCCTCTGTGCTCCAAACAAAGCGTGATTGCCTCTGCTTCTCCTTTACCTATGTTGAAATCATTAATTAATTTTACATAAAGTTGGACATCACTTATTTTCATCTGTCTTATTTTTTTGTGCTGTACGCGCTCATTAATCAACTGAGCATCAAATAATTCTTTTTTAATCGTTGTTTCTGCATAAACCCTGCTCGGAATTGTTAATTTCTGTTTAAGCGAATTGATAATCTTGTCAAGCAAGTCAGCTTTTGCCAAAAGTATGAGTGTTGAACTATCAATCACTATCATGTATTTCATTGTAATACGTTTGTAATATATAAATTTTTGCGTTTTTACATAAAATAGAATGGTAAAGGTTTAGTGAGGTTGCCTTTTGCAATATGAACTTCAAAAGCCAACCAAAAGAACATTTTAAATATATATCAATAACAACAAAAAACATGAACGTCATCACAGACTTACATCTTCACAGCAGATATGCGCGAGCGTGTTCAAAAGATTTGTCAATCAAAACAATGTCAGAACATGCAAAAATAAAAGGCATCAACATTCTCGGAACAGGAGACGCACAACACCCAAAATGGCAGGAAGAACTCAAGAAAGAATTAACAAACAATGGAAAAGGAATTTTTGAATCAAAATACGAAATGCAGTTTGCACTGACAACAGAAATTTCATTTGCATATTCTCAAGGAGGAAAAGGAAGAAGAATTCATTTAATAACTTGGTTCCCAGACTTTGACATTTTGGCGCAATTCACAGAATTTTTACTGCGCAAAGGAAGAATAGATTACGACGGAAGACCAATATTTGGAATGAACTGCGCAGAATATGTTGACGAATGCATGAAAATAAGCAAAGACATAGAAATAATACCAGCACATTGTTGGACACCATATTTCGGAGTATACGGCTCAAAATCAGGATTTGATTCATTAAAAGAATGTTTTCAAGAACAACTAAAAAACATACACGCAATCGAAACCGGAATTTCAAGCGATCCTGCAATGAACTGGAGACTGCCAGAACTCGACGACAAAGCAATAGTCAGCTTTTCAGACGCGCACAGTTACCATTCATGGCGGCTTGGAAGAGAAGTCACAATATTTGACATGAAAGAAAACAGCTACAAAGAACTAATAAAAGCAATAAGAGAAAACAAAATAATTGAAACAATAGAATTCTTCCCAGAAGAAGGAAAATACCACTACGACGGCCACAGAAACTGCAACATAGTAATGGAACCTAACGAAACGATTAAGAACAACAATATTTGTCCTGTGTGCAAGAAAACACTAACAATAGGAGTGGCGCACAGAATAGAAGAATTAGCAAAAAGACCACACGGCTTCAAACCAAAAAATGCAAGACCATACAGAAATTTAATACCACTCGCGGAAATCATCTCAGGAGCAATAGGAAGCCCAGTAGCATCAAAAAAAGTTGCTGCAGTTTACAACAAATTAATAGAGATTTTTGGAAATGAGTTCAATATTCTTTTGAATGCCAGTGATGAAGAAATACAAAAAACAGCTGATGAGAAAATCGCAGAATATATAATAAAAAACAGGCATGGACAAATAAAATTCAGACCAGGATATGATGGAGAATACGGACACCCAATATTTGAAGAGAAAGAAGAAAAAAAAGAAACAGTAAAACCAACAAAAGTACAAAAGGGGATTGATGAATACTAGCGAGGCGTGCGAAGAACGCCGAGCGGCGAGGAAAGTTTTTAAATGAAACACACACCTATTTTAGCGGTATGCTAACAAAAAAAAAGATTATTAGAATAATTGAAAATAATAAAAACAAAATAAAAAATTTTGGAGTCAAAAAATTAACACTCATAGGCTCATACGCGCGAGATAACGCAACAGAAAATAGCGATATTGACCTTTTGGTTGAATTCAAAAAAGGCAGAGGGCTATTTGACGATTATGTGCACCTACAGCAATTATTAGAAAACATGTCAAGAACCACCTGCTAAAGCAAGGTGGCGTGAAGTGATAACGACGTGTATATTTCACAGCAAGTGGTTCTTGA
>CAYPAC010000075.1:0-6547 GCA_964408615.1 uncultured Methanosarcinales archaeon | reverse complement strand
ATGACGGGCCGGACGAGACTTTCGGAAACAGCCTTCGAACTCGCGACCACCTCATTAAAAGTGAGGTGCTCTAGTGCCCCACCATATTGGTGTCCAGGCTGAGCTACCGGCCCATAAACATCATCACTCATCTTCGTTAACATTCTAACCATCATGAACATTATGCGCATCAAAGGCGCCCTGGCCGGGACTTTCACGAGTTGCAACCGTTGCTGCAATTCCATTTGAACCCGGGTCGAGGCCGTGACAGGGCCCCATCCTAGGCCGCTAGACTACCAGGGCGCAAAACGACAAGCCGTACATCTACAATTCATAAAAAATTGCAGAAATTAGGCAGGTCGAGCTATCATTTCTCCTCACTAATTGGTGTGTTATTTATAAATGTTTCTGTTTATTTTTGTCGACGGACTTCTCGACGATGATTAATTGCAAGCACAACAACCGGCAGGCAATTCTGTATTGCTTTCAGGAGAACTCCCAGAAGAATCCACTGCATTCGAATCTGCAGTCTGAGGTGGTGTTTGAGAAGACGCACTCACACTCGGCGTGCCGCGGCTTTTAGGAGGGTCAACCTGCGTATTCTTAAAAGGAAAAAATTTTGTTTTAGGAGCAACAGACGGCGAAGGAGCATAACCTTCTCTTGCATTATCAGCAATTGCCTGTGCATTTTCAGCAATAGTTTCAGCAATAGGCGCAACAACATTCCTTGCAGTAAAACCAGTTATTGTACCTTTAGAATTATCAAAAAAACTTTGGATGTAGTCACCAACGAAAGGAAGATAAGGCAAACCATAAACAACAACGTAAAACAAAGCCATCACGATAACAATTCTTTTAACAACGCCAAACAATACCATGCACAAAAAAAATACAAACAAGAATATAAAACTATAGGAAAAGTCATTAATTTTAGAGCATGTCAAGAACCTTCGCTATAACTGAAGCATACTTTTTTATTCTCTACTTTCTTTACATAACATATGCAAAAAGAGCAAATAATGAGTTACGGATTTTTTTTTCTAACAATAATTCTATTAACTTTCTTATTCTTCCTGACACCCACAAAAACAATAACAGGCTCTGCAGTAAATTTGAAAGTTGCCACTCCAGGTTTCGCTGAGCTCAACCACGGGGCGTTCTCATTTCGTTCGAGCAACTTTCAAAAGTACTTGGAAGAACTCGAACACCCAAGTCTTCATCCACAGGTCTCAGACACAGTGGCATTCGACCGAGCGTTCTTCCAAGTAAAACCACAATTTTCAGAACACAAAGAATATCTAAATCTTGAACTATATGAACAGCAAAGCATGCTGAAAACAACAATAACACTTGATGAACTAAAACAACCATTCTTTCTGAAAGATGTGAAGCTGACAGGAAAAGGAACAGGATTCTTCAGAGTGTGGTTAAAAACACCAACAGGAAGAACATTTTTGCTGTTAAACAGCAATGCAATAAAGAAAAAAGTTGCACTAACCGGAAGCTATTCGCAATTCTTTGATGAGAAACCATTCGTGGCACAAATCACAGGATTTGCAGTGAAAGACAACAAAGCAAACGGACAAGGCAACAAAGAAAATAACAACAATAATGAAAAAGGACAAGAAACAAGCGAAGAAAACAAACAAAAAGAACACGACAACAAAGGAAAAAAAGATAATGACGACACGCAAACACAAAACAGGGCAAAATTCAGGAGGAAACTTGAAAAAATCTACGGACCATCATGGCTTACGCCAGCACAAAAACAAGCAATGAAACGCGCAACAGAACCAGAAAAATTATTTGAAACAATAAAGTTTGACAACGTATGCATCACATGCTCACTGCCAGACGGCATCATGGAAACAAAACACGATTTAATAATAGAAATCGACGGATACTTAAAAATAAAAGAAATAAACTATGCAATAGAATATTTAGGCAAATGATTAATACTCAATTCCCCTTCGTGCATGCACGCCCTTCTCAAAAGGATGCTTAACAGACTTCATGTCAGTAACGTAATCAGCAATTTCAATTAATTCTTTCGGAGCAGAACGGCCAGTACACACAACTTCTGTTTGGGCATATTTAGAAGCAAGCACTTGCAAAAACTCATCAATCAAAACAAAACCAAGACTAATTGCGCAATTAACTTCATCAAGAACAACCAAATCATAATCTCCAGAAACAAGCACTTTTTTTGTTCTCGCCAAAGCATCACGAACAAACTGTTTTTGCTGGGCATCATTAACAAAACAAAAACGACAAGTGCCACAAACAATATCATCACGAACATGAGCAAAAAACGGGTAATCATCAGAATTTTTTCCCAATAATTTTAACTGTTTTTCCTCAAGCACACATTTCCTGCCAAACTGCACAGCCTCAACATTCGGAAGAAAATTTTTCATAGACACAAACTCGCCGGTATATGCGCCACCTTTCATAAACTGAATAACATAAGCCCTCATGCCCTGACCAACAGCGCGCAATGCAAGCCCCATTGCAGCACAAGTTTTTCCCTATCCATCACCTGTGTAAACATGAACAAGCCCGAATTTTTCTTTACCCACAATCCACCCCTTTTTAGATAATAAATCTAACAGCTTCCTTCAACAACAAACCTGCATTTGTAAATGTCTCCTTTCTCTGCAAAACCTTGGCCATGTATCTCGGCCTAAGATAAAATTGGCGATATGCGCGCTTGTACATTTCTTCAACAACAAGTTTTGTCGTCGGACCGTACTCAAAAAACACTTTGTTCTCGTACGGCCCATAAAAATCAAAATCATTAATCAGGAAATGGCCTTTATCGCCAGCATTCTTAATCAACTCAAATAAAGCAGTTCCTGGAAACGGCGTTGCAATTGTAAACTGCGCCCTGTCCAAATCCATACTGCAAGCAAAATCAACAGTCAACTGCATTTCTTCCCTTGTTTCAGTAGGATTGCCCAAAACAAAAAAACCACCAACATCAAAACCAACATCCTTAGCAGTTCTGACAGCATCACGCACTTGCTGTACAGTATTTTTTTTCACAATAATTTCATTCCTAATCCGATCAGAACCAGACTCGCAAGCAAACCACACATCAGCACAGCCAGAATTTTTTGCAGTTTCCAAGAAATTTCTCGTAATATTCTCAACACGCGACAAACCATTAGGAATGCTCCACTGAATGTCAACATTTTCTTTTTGCAAAAGACGACAGATTTCAATTGAACGTTCAGGAATCAAATTAAACACATCATCCTGAAACTCAACAAAATTAACACCAAACTCGCCAGCCAAACGCTGAATGTCAGCAACAACACGTTCAGGACTCATTGAACGAAAACCAGTCCTGCGCGAAAAACAAAACAAGCATTCAAAAGGACAACCGCGGCTTGTTATCAATGAACCAGGCACCATTCTTCGCGAATCTATCCACGTAGGTCTCGTCGGCAAATATTTTTCAAAGGGAAACAAATGATACGCAGGAAAAGGCAGTTCGTCAAGCACTGCAATTTTTTCACGAGCAGATGTTTTTACAATCTTTCCATCTTTTTTGAAACAAATTCCATTCACAGAATCTAAAGAACGGTTTTTGCCAACAGCATCACAAAGGTCCCGCACAGTATACTCACCTTCACCAATAACAACAACATCAACAAAAGGTTTAGAAATACACTCTTCAGTCATTGCAGTTGGAAAAGGGCCGCCAAAAACAATCAATGCATTTGTGCAATGCCTTATTTTTTCTGCAAGAGAAACTGCTGATTTAAATGCAGGAGTGATAACATAAAGCCCAACAACATCATAATTACTGACTTCTTTTTCTACACAAACATCCTGAACATTCAAGTCAACACACCTCACTTTATGACCTTCCTGCTCCAAAACAGCAGCCATCGATGCAAGCCCCAAAGGAATGCAGTGTGTTGTATCAAAAGAAATATTCGGCTTTGGATAGACAAGCATAACTCTCATGGAATTTTTACAAGTCATTTATTTTAAAAACATGATACTATCCAAAAGGATAGTTAGAACAAAGGACAATCAACACATTCACGCTTGTCACAATCACAAACTTTTGAATCATATTTTGAGTACCACTTCTTCATCATTGTTATGAGCTCATTTAATTCCCTGCCTTTCTGCGTAATAACATATTTAGTACGCACAGGCATTTCATCAGCTAAAATTTCTTTAATCACAAGCCCTTGTTTTTCAAAATCCTTAAGACGCTGTGACAAAATTTTCGGACTTATTTTGCCTATACGCTCAAAAACATAATTAAAACCTCTTTCTCCATTAAGAGCAACTTCCTGAAGTATAACAATCGTCCATTTCTTGCCAACAATATCCGCGAGCTTAAAAACAGGGCATTTTTGCATAACAACTATCCTTTGGGAAACTGATATATTTTTATTAAAGTTCAAAACACCATATAAATGTTTTGAAAAAAAGGTGCATCATGTTATTAACACAAACAATAAACGCAGTAATCAAAAGAGACGGCAGACAAGTAAGTTTTGACACGCAAAAAATCACTGCAGCAATAACAAAAGCAGCATTTGCAGTAAACCAGCCAATCAACACAACAATATTGACAACCGCAGTACTTGAAACATTAAGCAAAACATACACCAACGAACAACCACCAACAGTAGAACAAATATCAGACACAGTTGAACAAACACTAATAGAACACAACCACGCAGACATAGCCAAAGCATACATACTATACAGGCAAAAAAGAACAGAAGAACGCAAAGCAAAAGAAGCACTCCTTGGAGGACTGCCAGTCACCAACAAAAAAATAACAATCAATGCATTACGCGTACTAAAAGAAAGATATTTACTTAAAGACAAACAAGGGACAATCATTGAAACACCAGACCAATTATTCTGGAGAGTTGCAAAAAACATAGCACAAGCAGACAAATTATACGACGCATTCGCAGACACAGAAAAAACAGCACAACAATTTCATGACTTAATGTACAATTTTGACTTCCTGCCAAACTCGCCAACACTAATGAACGCAGGAACAAAAATACAACAACTATCAGCATGTTTTGTACTCCCAATAGAAGACAACATGGACGGAATATTTACAACACTCCTCCACACAGCACTAATACACAAAAGCGGAGGCGGAACAGGATTTTCATTCTCACGCTTAAGAGCAAGAAATTCAATCGTGTGCTCAACACAAGGCGTTGCCTCAGGACCAGTATCATTCCTAAAAGTCTACAACGCAGCAACAGACGTTATCAAACAAGGCGGAAAAAGAAGAGGAGCAAACATGGGAATACTCCGCATAGACCATCCAGACATACTTGAATTCATCAACTGCAAAGAAAAAAACGAAGAAATCACAAACTTCAACATTTCAGTAGCACTAACAAACGAATTCATGAATGCAGTGGAACAAGACAAAGAATACGCACTAAAAAACAATCAAGGAGAAACACACTCAACAATATCAGCAAGAACAATATTTGACATACTGTTATCATCTGCGTGGAGAAACGGGGATCCTGGAATAGTATTTATTGACAGAATAAATGAGAAAAACCCCACACCAGCAATCGGACAAATAGAAAGCACAAACCCCTGCGGAGAACAACCACTGCTCCCATACGAAGCATGCAATCTTGGCTCAATAAATCTTGGAAATTTTGTTATAAACAAAACAATAGACTGGGAAAGATTAAGAAGCGCAGTCCACACAGCAATACACTTTTTAGATAATGTTATCGACATGAGCATATTCCCAATACCACAAATAACAAAACTCGTACAATCAAACAGAAAAATAGGACTGGGAGTAATGGGCTGGGCAGACATGCTCGTACAACTCAGCATAGCATACAATTCTGACGAAGGAGTTGCAAAAGCAGAAGAAGTCATGCGCTTCATACAAACAGAATCAGACCACGCATCAGAAAATATAGCACACAAAAGAGGAACATTCCCAAACTGGCAAGACAGCATTTACAACAGAGAAAGCAAACACTTCCAAGGAACACACAAAATATTAAGAAACGCAACAAGAACAACAATCGCGCCAACAGGCACAATAGGCATGATAGCAGACTGTTCAGGAGGCGTTGAGCCATTATTTGCATTAAGCTACGTAAAACGAGTAATGGACGGCAAAGAACTATTCTATCTGGACAAAAACTTCAAAAAATCACTTGAAGAACAAGAACTTTACAACGAAGAATTACTGCAAAAAGTAGTCAACAAAGGAACAATACAAGACATAACAGAAATACCAGACAGTTTGAAAAAAATATTTGTCGTATCACACGACATTTTACCAGAGTATCATGTCAAAATGCAGGCAGCATTCCAAAAATACACAGACAATGCAGTCAGCAAAACAGTAAACTTCACACACAACGCAACAGTAGACGATGTCAGAAACGTATATTTATTATCGCACAAGCTCGGATGCAAAGGCATAACCATTTATCGCGACGGAAGCAAAGACAACCAAGTTCTAAATCTAAACATCAATGTCAAAAAAGACAAAAACATCTGCCCAGAATGCAAAACACCAATGCAAATG
>CAYPAC010000074.1:1952-6599 GCA_964408615.1 uncultured Methanosarcinales archaeon | reverse complement strand
GTGAAAAATTCTAGAAGAGTTCAACTACTCTAACAAAAAACCAAACAAGGGGATAAGAAAGGAGGATAAAGACTTTGCCAAGTGGTTCGATAAGTAAGCCGACAAATCCTCCCACAAATCCAAGCATCGTCATTGGCGCAATCGTCCATAAAAGCGCAGTGTTGGCTACTATTGACCACGGAGCAAATTGACCAAATGCAACAAAAAGTATCGGAGTGGTACAAATTTGTGCAGCAAGCGAGGTTGATAAATCCTGTTTGACAAAATTTGGCACGAAGCTCGCTATTTTTGTTAAATTCTTTTTGATCCACGGTTCAAATGCAAGAATACCTCCTGTTGCAGAAAATGAGAGTAAGAACCCGACGTCAGAAATCCATTGGGGCGACATGATAAGCATCCCTGATCCTGCGAGAAAGAGGCTCCACCATGCTCGACTTATTCTTCCTGTTTCTTGCGCAAGAAATGCTAAGCTTCCCATCACTGCCGCTCGCACAATCGGTGCATCTGCACCAATCAGCAAAACATACACCCATATCCCGGTGAGGGCTGCTACAAGAGCCACTCTTCTCGTAAGCCATACCACAAGAACGGCAATCAAAAAGCGGGAAACCAGGGTTACATTCATACCGGAAGCAACGACAACGTGAAGAACACCGCTCCTTTTAAGAGATTCCAGGAAATCCTGACGGATTGTTTCCTTGGCGCCGAGCGTTACCCCTGCAAGAAGGCTACTTTCCGACTGAGGAAGCGTTCTTTCAAAGATTGCAATAATGTGAGCCCTCATGCGTGGAAGAATTCCGCGTGGGGCAATGACCATTATTTCCGGACTCTCAAGGTACAGGGTGTATGTGCCTTGTTTAACTGTGCCTGTTACAACAACACGATCTCCATAGTGAAATTCCGGGAAGCGGGGGAGATAAACGGTTACTCCATATACTCTCATGACTTGTTGTGTTTCTTGAATTCGTGGTTCGAAGGCAAGCCGAGTCGTGATTCGTATACGATCTCCCACTGAAAAGGTAGGTTGGGATTGGAAATAGCGGAGGAGGAAGAGAGGGATGAATATGAATAGTACCATAAGAAATAATCGCATATAATTTAAAAGTTAAAACTTAAAAGTCAAAAATACAAGTTAAAAGTTAAAAACTTTTGCCTTTTGAGTTAATAGCATTGATCAAGAATGCGTAAATACATACTTGCTTTATTTGGCCTTCTCGCAGCTTTACTGTTCCTCGCTCTCTTCTCTTTCCCAGACCGCAACCTTCATGTTATTTTCTGTGACGTGGGGCAAGGAGATGCTATTTTAATTATGCAAGGGAAAACACAAATGCTGGTTGATGGTGGACCTGATAAATCAGTCCTCTCTTGTTTGGGTTCACATATGCCATTTTGGGATAGGGAAATTGAGGCTGTACTAGTTACGCATCCACAAGACGATCATTTTGGCGGCATTGTTGATGTCGTAAGACGATACAATACCCATACGCTTATTCATCCGGGCATAGACGGGCCAGCAAAAGGATGGTCTGCTTTAAAAGATGAACTCAAGAGTCGTGCTATAAAGGAAACGATTGTTAGCGCAGGGGACAAAATACGATTTACTAATTTATACTTTGATATACTAAGTCCACCTAAATCATATAGAGGAAATGACCCGCCAGTAGGCGGGCAGGACCTCAATGAATACTCTATTGTAGGAAATCTCTCGTATGGAGAATTTGATGTGTTGTTGACCGGTGATGTATTGCCTCGGGTTATTCCACTTTTCATTGATGAGGTGAGAGAGGAGGAAGTTTTGAAGGTCCCTCATCATGGATCAAAGAATGGATTGACAAAAGAACTTCTTGAAAAATCAAGGCCACAGCTTGCAGTAATAAGCGTGGGTAAGAATAATCGTTTTGGACACCCGCATAAGGAAATAATGAGGTTATTGGGTGATAAGGATATCAGGGTTTTGAGGACTGATGTGGATGGGGAGGTAGAATTGGTAAGCGATGGAGAAAGATGGTGGCGAGGAAATTAAACATGACTTGTCAGTTTGTTTTCAAGGAATGCTACAACACTTTTAGATGCATTTACAGATCGCTGTAATGCCCTCAATTCTATTTCTTTTTTATAATCTTGGGGATTCCATGAATAGTGCTGAACAAGTTCATAAAGCTGATCCCTTTTAAGTGTTTCTTGGTGGGTAAACCAAACAAGTCCAGCCTGCATACCTTCTGTTGAGGAAAGATCGGAGGCTTTTTTAAGCGTCTCTGATTCACCAGAATGTTGATCGTGGAGCGAAAGCAGATATTTTTGTGCGGACAAGACGCGCATGATATGATCCTCATCTAAATACGACTGCTCAGCTGCCTGTGCGAGTGCATTCCATGCTCTGGCTGACGCTTTCTCTGCTATCACCGATTCAGTATGACGTACTCTTTCGCGTGCAACTCGTATATCGTCTTCGGGCTGCCGATGAGTTCTTCCAGATAAGCGATGGTATATTTCAATAATTCCCATACGAATTATTAATACTATCATAACATCATATTGCATCTCTCTCCCAAAAACTAAAATGGTCTTCTATACAGCCACTTGCACGTCTTGTTCCAAGTCTTTGCATTTTCTCATGCACCTCTTTTGTAAGCTTCTCCAATTTTGTATTCTGCATCAACTGAGCTAAAAGTCTTTTTTTGTTCTGTTTTCAGTTCTTCTTTCATTTTAACCCCTAATTAAAGTTATAGTCTCCAGTATATAGATTGTCATTTATTAAGTTGGTGCTTTTTTGTATGTGGGAAGCTCAGTCGATAAGTGATTAATTCTCGTCGATATTTTTGTATATTCTATAGAAGCGAAAGATTTATATTATACTGTGTGTATCATTAGTTAACTTAAAGTATAATTGGTGGGGGTTTTTAAAAATGATTATTTGTCAAACAAAAAAATGGGGAAATTCATTAGGCATAATAATACCGAAAGATGATGCATCTCAACTGGGGTTGCACGAAGATGAAGAAATTGCGGTAGATATCGTAAAAAAAGACAGCCCACTTAAAGAACTTTTTGGTTTTGGAAAATCCAATAAGATAACCAAACAACAATTTGAAGAAACTCGCACATTGATAGAGAGCAACAGGTTTTAGTTATGAAATGTTTAGACACGTATGCATTAGTAGAAATACACAATGGAAACCCTAAATTTGCGCATTTTATTACTCAAGAATGCGTCATCACAGACATAACATTTGCAGAATTTTATGCAGATCTTTATAAACATCACAACTTGCAAACTGCAGATTATTGGCATAGAAAACTAAGCTTTCTATGTCGTACAGTTTCAAGAGAGATATTACTCAAAGCCGTTCGTTTTAGAATAGATAATAAAAAACAGAATCTTTCTTTTTTTGATTGTGTAGGATATATTTTTGCCATAGAGAATAACATGGTTTTCGTAACTGGTGATAAAGAATTTCAGCACAAACCTTCAGTTGAGTTTGTAAAGAAAGATTAAAACTACTGGAAAAAGAAATAGATTTAATAACTTCTGAAAGTTTTCTTTGCGCAGGGAAATACTTATACTACAAATTATTCAACAGATTTTTGTGCAACATAAATTTTACGAAACATTTTTATAGTCCTAAAGACTATAAGACTGTTACCTCCCCTGGACACTCTGATGTACTGGGAAGAAATAAAACGAACAGAACACTTTGACACGTTCCACAAAGGAACACTTGCGTGGAGCGACGTCATTCACCGTATTTACACGATAAAGAACAAACGAAAGAAAGGCAACAAAATAGAAATTGAAGATGCTACAGTTTATATTTTGTGCGAGCTCAAAGACAAAGTTTTGTACATAATAAACGTTAAGAAAAAAATGTGAGGATCAAGATGAAATGCACTGAATGCAATAATTTGATGAAAGAAATAAAAGTAAAAATTCAAGATGCCGACACCAAAGTAAATAGCTATCAATGCGGCAAATGTGGACACTTTGATTTTGAAGAAAAATCAATAAACAAAGCTATTCAAGAGATCAAAACAAAAGAAATGACATTAAAAATCAAACAAAGAATAATAAAACTCTCCCACGATAGACTTGGAATTTATATCAACAAGGATGTCGCCAGAAGTCTTGATTTGAGAGGCGGTGAAGAAGTATTTGTTTCAGTACCTGACAAAAAACATTTTGTCGTTGGAATTGACACTGAATATTCTTAATCAAAAAACCGCGGATCATCAGAACGAACAGTCATTTCTGTTGCGGCAGATTTTTTTTCAACAATTTCCTGAGATTTTAGTACAGGACGGCGCATTTCCAAGCCCTTTCTAAAACTCAAGTTACCGCAATTCACACACGAAAAATAAGGACCATACGCGCCAATCTCTAAAGCCAGATAAGAAGCACACAAACATTTAATGTCTTCCAACTCACGCGATTTATGAATACGGCAAACAGGAACTTCTTGGTTATTGTGTGTTGTAGCAAGTTTATCACAAAACGGGCAGTTAGTTCTTTTTGAAGAACCGTATTTTTTAGGGATGAACATAGACAAGTAATTAATCGAGTTGGATTATAAATGTACGTTCACTCAACTACATTTATTTTAAAATATTACTTTTTAAGTATTACTTTTAATACTTCTTCAACAAATCAGT
>CAYPAC010000074.1:0-1942 GCA_964408615.1 uncultured Methanosarcinales archaeon | reverse complement strand
CCGTATTTTTTAGGGATGAACATACTGAGTAATTAATTCAATCACATTATAAAGCTAATACTTCTTCAACAAATCAGTAATCGATGCACCAATCGAGCAAGGAAGTGACATTGCAATAACAAGCTTGACAACATTTTCAAAACCACCAACAAGAGCAGTAATGTTGTAAATCCAAGCCAAATACGCAGAAACAATAATGCTAACAGCATAGAAAGTAAACAAACGCTTAATCCAAAACTGGCCAAAAGGACGCAAAGATTTGTTTTCAACACGCGCATAACCAATAAAATAAATTTCAGCAGTAAGAACACCAACAGTGGAAAGAACAATGGCAACAACATGCCATGCATCAAGCAAAGGCGTAACCTCAACCAGCAAACGCGTAAAAATAAACGTAGAACCGATAAAAGCAGCACCAAAAAAAGAACGAACAACATCCTTAGCAGAAAAATGTTCAGGCGGCAATTGTTTCAACAACAATTTTTTGATAAAAGTCACATCTTTTTCTAACAAATTCTTTGGCATTTTAGTACAGCTCAACCTTTTGAGATGATTCTTTCTTGATGACAGGAACAGGTGCTACAGGCGGATTTTTATCAACACTGTCAAAAAAACTGCCAAAAGGAGAACTGGAAGGAACAGAAGCTGAAATATCAAAAAGACTTGGTGATTGGGAAGTCGGATGCTCGCCAATAATAGAATGAAGAAGCTTAATAGCCTTCAAAATATCATCTTTTGAATCACGTGAAGTATCAATCGAAATTTGCATGAAGCACCTCTTTCGAAGAGAATAAATGAACAATTGTTTAAAAGCTTTTCTTGCAAACTTTTTTAAACAACACTCTTCATACATTCTGCAATGACAACCTACGAAGACATTGTCAATCTTGCATTGAGAAGAAGCATTTTTTATCCAGCATCAGAAATATACACAAATGCACCGGCAGGAATTTACAGTTTTGGACAGTATGGCGCAGCACTCCGACGAAAAATTATAGAACTCTGGCGCAAAGAATTAGTCCACAAAGAAAACTTCTTGGAATTAGAAGGAGCACAAATACTTCCTGAAGACGTGCTGAAAGCATCAGGACACCTGACCAATTTTAATGACCCAATGACACAATGCAACAAGTGCAACACAGTCCATAGAGCAGACAAACTACTACAAGAAAAAACAGGCAAAGAATACAAAGAAGCACAATCAGAAATTGAACTAACAGCGGCATTGCGCGACAATAAACTTGTTTGCCCAAAATGCAAAGAACAATTATCAGACGTAAGAAGATTTAACATGACAGTACCAACAGGACTGGGTGCAGTAACAAAAACAACAGCATATCTAAGACCAGAAACATGCCAAACATTATTCACGGACTTTTTAAGAATGACAAAAACAATGCGAATAAAACTACCACAAGGACTTGCGCAAACAGGCAAAGTATTCAGAAACGAAATATCACCAAGACAAACATTACTGCGGCAAGTAGAATTCACACAAATGGAAGCAGAAATATTCTTCGACCCTGCGTTTATTGACAATGTTCAAAACTTTGACGAAGTAGCAGACTACAAAATAAACATTTTAAGAGCAGGAAAAAAAGAAATTGAACAAATAAAAGCAAAAGAATTAGCAACAAAAAAAATAGTGTCAGGAAAATTAATTGCATACTATCTCGCAAGAACACAACAATTGTATGAAAAATACGGATTTACAGCAGAAAAAATGCGTTTTAGAGAACTTGACAATGATGAAAGAGCATTCTATGCAAAAGAGGCATTTGACTTCGAAGTACAAACATCATTAGGATGGACAGAACTAATAGCAAACAACAACAGAACAGACTATGACCTAAAAAAACACAGCGAAGGAAGCAAAAAAGACTTAAGCTATGTATATGACGACGGAAAAAAAATGCTTCCTCACGTGTGGGAAATATCAATC
>CAYPAC010000073.1:0-6600 GCA_964408615.1 uncultured Methanosarcinales archaeon | reverse complement strand
GATGTGGCTATCAAAACATTGAACAGTCCGTCTTTAAACTGTTGTAGCATTTCTATTTGTTTTTTTTGGCTTAGTCCTGTTTCGCCTTTTTTTGCTTGTCCTACAAAAATGCTTGGAACAACATTTTGCAATTCGTTCAATGTTTCTGCTATTTTTACTGCGCTGTCTCTGAATTGTGTAAATAGGAGTATTTTCGTAAACTTATTGTCTACAACTTCTTCTTCAACAATTTTTTTGACTTCACTAAGTTTCGGATGCTCAATTTTTTGTTCGTGTAATTTTTGTGTTTTTACAAATGCTGTTTTGAAATAAATGTCTTGTACAATATTTTGTGCTGCTTTTGTTCTTCCTGCTCGTGCTTCTTCTTGTAGTTTTTCAAAATATTTTTGCAGTACTGTTATTCCTTGGCTTTCTGCAAGTTCAAGTGCGTGTTGCACTTTCATTATTTCTGCAAGTAGAGAAATTGCTCTTAAAACTCCGAAGTCAGGTTTGCCGTGTCCAATCTGAGAATGTAGTTGTGCTTGTAATGATAGTAATTCTTTTTTGCTGTTAATGTTAACGTCTTTATTAATGCCGTTTTTTTTTATTTCAGAAATTTTTGTTTTTATGCATTGTTGTAACAGTTTTATTATGTGTCTGAAATCTTCAGGAAGTTCAACTTTTCTTGTGTTTATTTCCATTTCTTGAACATATGGCTGTACGTCAGGGTCTTCTTCTGTTCTTATTTCAACATCTTCTATGTGTAAGTTTTTGCAGACATCTTCTATTGTTTGTAAATCACTTCCTGGTGATGCTGTCAGTGCTAATATTCTTGGATTGTTTGCTTTTTTGTTGTATTGTTTTGCCAAGAATACGTACGCATAATTTCCTGTTGCTCTGTGTGCTTCGTCAAATATTAGTAGCGAAACTTCTGATAGATTAACAGCATTGTTGATAACATCATTTTCCAGTCCTTGTGGTGTACTAAAAACAATCTGTGCATTTTTCCATAATATTGCTCTTTTTTCTGGGGGTACTTCTCCTGTAAATAATACTAATTTATCGTCATTTATTTCCAGATTTTGTTTAAATGTTTGCAAGTGCTGTTCTGCCAGTGGTTTTGTTGGCGCTAAAAACAATATTTTTGATGTGGGATAATTTTTGAGTCTTTGCGCAGTCATTAAGAGGGCAATTCCTGTTTTCCCAAGGCCAGTTGGTAACACAACAAGTGTATTTTTTTGTACGCAAGTTGACAGTATTGTTTCTTGGTACAGCCTTGGTACAAAGTCTTTCAGCATAAAAAAAAAGATTCATAGTGTCTTTTTAAATGCTCCGTGCGTGCTTGTCCAGTGTCCAGTGGTATGTTTTTTATATCCCCATTCCATTCTTAAGCTCATGCCTTTTGAAAAAGATGAACAAAAGTTTGAAATTGTTCTTGGTCGTGACGAAATAGATAAGAAAAAGTTTGGCACGCGTGGCACTGTTCTTGTGGGCAAGCATTATGTTAAAATGGCTCAGACTACTGCGCTTTCTCAGCCAGTTTATCTTGATTTAAACAAAGCACATGTTGTTTTTGTGTGTGGCAAGAGGGGTTGTTTGACTAAAGAAACAAAGGTGTTTACTAATCATGGTTTTAAGCCGATTGCTGATTTCGATAGTAAAAACGATTTGGTGTGGTCATTTAATGTTAAAAAAAAGTTTTTCGAGTGGTGTTCTGCCGAATTATATAGGTATTGTGTTGATCAAAATGAAGATTTAGTTTCAGTTGAATTGTACGATGGTCAAAAACTTACCATGACGCAAGAACACCCGCTTTTAGTTGATAATAATGGTGGGTTTGTGTGGCGTAAAGCAAAGGATTTGAGGATTGATGATGCACTTATTTGCCCTTCAGAGATTCCTGAAGTAAGAAATGACGTTGCTACGCATAGGCTTGCTCGACTTTTAGGGTTTGTATTAAGCGATGGAACAATCGGTATCAGGCAGGGGAGATGGATGGATGGTAGGGGGTATTATTATAATGGCACTCGAAAGAGGGTTCGCATATTTAACAATGTTCCAGAAGTTCTTGAGCAAGCTAAACGTGATTTTGATGAAGAGTTTAAAATTAAGAGTCGTCGTTATAAACGGCTTGATTGCGATTGTGAAGTTGTTGAAACAAATCAACAGGTGATCGCTAATAAATTTATTGAGCTGGGTGTTCATCCTGGGGAGAAATCAAGGATCATTCGTGTTCCTAAAGTTGTGTGGTCGCATTCGAATGGGTTTAAAGCAGCTTTTTTGAAGGCGCTTTTTTCTTGTGATGGCTTTGTAAGCAAAAACAAGAATGGGCGTAGAATTATGTATTACTCTAATTCAAAAGAGTTTTTAGAAGATATACAACTGCTTTTGCTCCATTTTAATATTCAATCAAGACTAAGATCCAAAAAAACTTCGTGTAATGGTAAATCTTTCACAAGCTTTGTTCTTGACATCACTGATTATCATTCTCTTCAACAGTGGAAAGAGCGCATACAATTCTTTGGAACTGATAAAAATGTACGGTTGAATTCTTTTGAATTCTGGCGAATGTCACGAAGGAAAAAAACAAAATATTTTGATAATAATCTTTACACGAACAAAATCTGTTCTGTCTCTTTTGTTAAGGGGGTGACTGAGGTGTTTGATCTTCACGTGCCTGAAACACATTCTTTTATTGCAAACGGAGTTATTTCGCACAATACAGGCAAATCCTACTCACTCGGCGTCATCGCAGAAGGCATTTCAACTCTTCCGTCAGAATTCTCCCAAAAATTGTCAGTAATACTATTTGATACAATGGGTATTTATTGGACTATGAAGTATCCGAATCATCGTGATGAGTCTTTGCTTCAGGAATGGAATCTTGAGGGCAAATCTATAGATAGTGTTAAAGTTTACACTCCGTTTGGTTTTTTTAAATCTTACAAAGAACAGGGTATTCCTGCTGATGTTCCTTTTGCGATTAGGCCTTCTGAACTTAATTCTGATGATTGGAATGTTACTTTTGATTTGTTGACTAATGATCCTATTGCGGTTTTTATTGAGCGTATTATTCTTAACTTAAAAAAGGAAAATAAAGATTATGATATTAAAGACATTCTTTCATCAATTCGTGCTGATTTAAAGGAAGAAATTCATATCAGAAATGCTGCTGAGAACAGGTTTCTTTCTGCTGATTCTTGGGGGGTTTTTAAAAAAGAAGCGACTTCTATGAAAGATTTGATTCAAGGTGGCCAAATTTCAGTCATAGACTTGAGCTGTTATGCTACAATGCCTAATGCGTGGAAGATTAAAACCCTTGTTACTGGTCTTGTTTGCAAGCGTGTTTTTGTTGAGCGCATGATTGCAAGAAAAAATGAGGAGTTTGCTTCTATTCATTCTGCTGTTCATTATATTGTTGAAGAAGAACGTCCTTCAGAACTGCCGATGGTGTGGATTATGTTGGATGAGGCGCATGAATTTCTTCCTAAGGATGGCAAGACTGCTTCTTCTGATGCTTTGATAATGTTGTTGCGTGAGGGCCGTCAGCCAGGGATTGCTATGCTTCTTGCTACTCAGCAGCCTGGCAAGATTCATACTGATGCAATGACTCAGTCTGACATTATTCTTTCTCATAGATTAACTGCAAAAATTGATACTGATGCTCTTGCTTCTCTGTTGCAGAGTTATTTGCGTACTGGTCTTGATAACGAACTGGCGAACTTACCTAAAGTTCCTGGTGCTTGTATTGCTGTTGATGATGTTAATGAGCGTATGTTTCCTATGAGAGTTCGCCCAAGATTCAGCTGGCATGGTGGCAGTGCTCCTTCTATTGTAAAAGAAGAAAGAAAGTTTGAGCTTTGAGGCGCTATTTCGGACTGTCGGAGCGTAGCGAAGTACAGTCCTTGACTGCTTTTAATCAACTTTTTCGCAAAAAGTTGTGTTTGAACTCTAAAACATAAATCTTTAAAAACTATCTAAGAACGCATTATTGTATGGCTTACGACCGTCTAAAGATTATTAGCGGGAATGGGAATTTGCCTCTTGCTGAGTCTATTGCTAAATATGCTGGTGTGAAGCTTGTTGATCGTGTTTGTGATAGTTTTCCTGATAGTGAAACAAAAATAAAGATTAATGAGTCTATACGTGATGATGATGTTTTTATTTTTCAATCAATGCGCCCTGGAAATACAAATAATGATTGTTTTGAGCTTTTTTTATTAGGGGATGCTGCACACCGTTGTGGCGCTAAAAGGACTACAGCGGTTGTTCCTTACGCGCCTTACACGCGGCAAGACCGTTCGACTGATAGGGAGTCGTTGAGCTTTGCTTTTTTTGCAAGAGCATGCAAAGCAGCAGGTTTCAGAAGATATGTGTTTATTGACTTACACAACCCTGGATTACAAAATGCGTTTGGTGACAGTAAAACAATCATGGACATTCCTTCAAAATATTTGTATTTAAAAGAATTAAGAACTCGTGTTGATTATCAAACGTACAAGATTGGCTCTCCAGATATGGGTGGGTTGAAGCGCGTTAATACAGTTGCTAAACTCTTAGGTGTTGAAATTGCGTGTTTGGATAAAGAAAGAGATACAGTCACTCTTGAGCCTAAATCAAAAATAGTAACTGGTGATGTGAAAGATAAGACAGTTGTCATGATTGACGACATGGTGGCAACTTCAAGTACTTTGGGGGAGGGTGTTGCTGCATTTAAAGATGCAGGTGCTAAGAGAGTGATTATGTGCGCAGCTCATGCTTTGTTGGTTGGCAAAGCTGTTGACAAAATTAACAAATCAGGACTGGATGAACTAATCATTACAGATACTTTGTCTTTGTCTGATGAAAAAAAGGCAGAGTTCAAAATAAAACTCACACAATTGTCTTGGGCAGAACGGCTTACTAAGCGGGTCATTATTCCGCTGCATACTGGCAAACCTACAACACATGCTTTTGAAGAATAATTTATTTTATCAACGGCGACACTATATCACCGTCTTTCACAGTATTAACAAGCAGATTTTTGAATGAATAAACTTTTTCTTCACCATCATATGTTATTCTTATTTTGTGAGGTAGCCCGTACCTGTTGTCTACCCACATTTCTGTTTTTTCTTCGTTTTGTTCATATTCTATTTTTGTGACTGCTTTGTTGTTTATCATTTCATATCCTGTTATTTCTGCGTATTCTACTTCTTTTATCCATTCGTATGGTGTTTTTGTTCTGAAGTCTTCATAGTATAATTGATAGACTCTTTTTGTATTGTCTGCTATTTTTGTGAGGCATCTTTTTCTGTTTTCGCATGTGCCGTATGCTGTTTTTTCTGCTGTGTCAAGATAAACTATGTTGAAGTAGTCTTCTACATTGTAGTCGTTTTTTTCAAATAGTGCTATTTTGATTTTTGTTCCTTTTAGGTAGTGTGTGTCAAATCCAAGATTGCCTGTTTCTGAGTACAGGTAGCTGAAGCTTTTTACTTCATTGTCTGCTTTTTGCAATAAATCGCGTAGCTCGGGTGATAATTTTCTTGATTTTTCTATGATGACTTTGTTTTCTACTGGTGCTGGCGGTAGTTGTGCAGGGGTTTGTCGTTTTTCTTGGTCAGCAATTGTTTTTTCTTCAATAATGGTTTCCTGTTTTGGTTGTTGTTCTGTTTCTTGTTCAATTTCTTGTACTACTGCTCCTGTTGGTGTTGTTGTTTCTTGTCTTTCGCATGCTGTGAGAATTAGTAATGTAATGATTGTTAGGATTGTTATTGTGTGTTTCATTGTGGTGTTTTTGTCATACTTATCATGACTGCTATGAACATTATGATGAATAGCACGCTTAAAGTGAGTGCCCATGTTTGTGATATTTTTGGCAGGTATATTAGTGAGAACAAAAACCCAACAACACTTGTTAGTAAGAGAGTTGTGTTCAGTGGTGCAAATTGGAATGCCATATTATTGTTTGTTCGTGCTGGGTTTAAATATTTTACTACGAAAGTTTATATATGTGCGCAATTGTTTGTAGTAGAAAATGAAGGAAGCGACTGGTTTGGAGGAATTGGCACAAATTCTCTCAGGAAGTCCATTTTATATTCCGGTTAAGTGTAAGGGTCAGGCATATGCTGTTTGTAACCCTGAACTTGCTGAGTTAGAGCCGTGGAACAGAAGTTGTGACGATGTTGAAATTCTTAAATCAAGAAGACACATTCTGTTCAGCATGCATGGTGTTTTACTAATTTTAAAATCAGCGTCTAATCTTTATTTGATTAATACTGTTGGGGCAATAAATGGGGGGTATGATTTGAACACTTCTATGCTTCATATTGTTGCGCGTAATGGGTGGGAGAATAAACGCAGTGAGGATAACGGCATGCTTTTTCCACTGGGTTCTTTTCTAAAGGCAGAAATGTATCTTCCTGGAAAAAATGCAGAAATTAGATTTTACCAAGAAGCCCCTCAATAATTTTCAGCGCAACTTCTCTTTTTGCTGGAAAGACTGCTAATGCAATATTGATGTGTATGCAGTTTCCATGGTCTACCAATAATATTTTGTTTTGATTGTTCCATTTTTCTTTGTCTATTCTTATAGTAAATCACATAAATAATGGAACAAAAATAGTGTGATTTACTATACTA
>CAYPAC010000072.1:5753-6648 GCA_964408615.1 uncultured Methanosarcinales archaeon | reverse complement strand
CTTCATTTGCAAGAACGCCATTTCAGATGAGAGCGCCAAAAGACTTGCAGTCATTATTTAGTTTACTGGGAATGCATCCTGTGGAAGTGAAGAAAGCGTTTGAAGCAATATCAACACTTAGCTAATTCTTCAGAAGAAATAAAAAATTCTGCGTCAAAATTTACAAAAGCCTTACAATCACGAATAGAGTCTTTTATTTCTTCTTCATTGTCACCTTGTTCGAGTTCAGGCAAATTTTCAGGCAATTTATCACACAAATTCTCATCTTTGCTTAACATTGCCCTACAAAAAAAACTTGCTCCGCAATAATTAACATCATTCCTAGCAAGTCCTACACACAAGTCATCTTTTGTTCCAATTGGAGTCTCACTACAAAATTTTTCGTCTTTATGCAACGCACCTAAACAAGATTCTTTTTTACTTTGAAAGAATATTTTATCACAAAGATTCACATTATTAGTTCTTAAAGCTTTTAAAAAATAAAATATTCCTTGTTTTTCTTTTACGCAAATACTTTGTGGATAAAAAAACCACAACAAAAAAAGACCTATTATAAAAGATACAACAACCAACAACGTAATTTTGTGATGAACATTCCAATCAAAAAAATCCATATAACACTCCTCTTTAAACATTTAGTAATTTCGTTAGGTTTAAATAGCTATATAAATATTTCTTTAACTAATACTGGAAGACATAATTTTGTGTGATTATTTATGACTTCAAGTATAACAAAAGAGGTTAACATATGCAAAGACGAGTTTGGATAGTTTTACTTTTAGCTCTTTTAATTACACTTACAGTTGTAGACGCGCATACAGGCGTACCATTATCTTTTGATTTAATAATACAAAAAAACATTACAATACCTTGGCTAACAACAACAATACCAGAA
>CAYPAC010000072.1:809-5743 GCA_964408615.1 uncultured Methanosarcinales archaeon | reverse complement strand
TAAACTTGAAGTAGGAGGTTCTTGTAACCATGCAGGAGACAAAGGCACGGCACCATATGGGATAAACCTTTATAATGACACAAAACTCCAAAAATCATTTAGTTGGGTGGCAGGCAAGCGCAGAGCGCATTACTACATAACAAATCTTGAAAACACTGAAGCAAACAGGATTGAATATTGGGCGGGAGACTGTACATTGTATTATCTCTCAGGAAATTTTGAAGCAACAAGACATTTAGCTACAATTACAATTCCAGACATCGTAAAAATCAATAATCCTCCTGAGCCGATAGGAAATTTCAGGTCATTCGGACATGCAATAACACTTCAAACAGGTGAAAAATTACAAGTAATATCTTCAAACCCAGATGTTTTAGTTTATGTAGGCAGGGATGATGCCTATGAGCAACAAGTAACAGACTCAGCAGACACAGAAATATACGCTTGTGCTGATTTAGACAGAGACAGACAATGCGACTATGCAGAAGCACAAGAAGTTAATTGTGCAGGAGACTGGTACAAAGACACCTGCTGTGATGAAACACGTATAAACACACAAGGATGCGGACTTAATGAAAAAAATGCATACTGCGGAAGAAGCACCACCTTTGTAGAAGTTGGAACACAAAAATACAACACATTCTTTGCAATGCCAGAAGAAATAGGAAGCATACATGTTTTTGACGACTGTGCACAACCGTTAAATGTTGTTTATGACGAACTCAGAATGCTACGCAAATGCGAACGAACAAGCACACCAGGATTTTTAACAATAAAAAATCACCAATACTACTGCGAGTCAACAATACCAAAAATTACAGAATGCGGAGGAGACAAACCATACTCTTTAACAAATTCGTTAAAAACAGGACAAACACTAACAATCAATGGTGTCATTAATTACTGTCTTGAAAATGGACAATTCTCAACAAACCTAGACGGCACAACACAAAAATCATGCGAACAAGCAGGATTCTCATGGACAGGAACAAGATGCTGTAGTGAAGCAGATGATTCAGGAGAATATTACAACGATAATCCAAACGCAACAAACACAAACACACCAGGAGGATGCTGGAACAGCACATTCATACGCAGTGGTACTTACACACTAAATTTTACAAATAACACAAAAGAAGACAAATCAATCATCAATTACAATGGCAGTTTTAATGGCTGTGAAATGACTAACCAACAATTGTTAGGATTACAAAATACTAATCCACACTCAACATGAACAAAAAAACAGTATTTTTAACTAGCATCATTATTTTCATACTCACGATAACACTTGCTATTGCGCAAGCATTACAATGGAACATTATTCAAGTTGACACACCAGTTTCTACTGGATATGGCACATCAATCGGTGCTGCAAACCAAGCACTTTTCATACTACATCCAAGTACGAAAACAGGCACACAAATTGGACGACCACTAAAACTATCAGCATCATTAGATAATGGCGGAACATGGCGAAAAACAAACATTGCAGACAATGCAGGAGCTGTTTCATTCACATCATCATTTAAAGCTATCGATACAAGTGAACTTTTAGCAACTTATACAGATGTGTCAACAGGCATACTAAAATTTGCAAAATCAATAGACAGCGGCATAACATGGACCACTAATACCATAACAACAGGCATGGCAGAACGAGTAAACTTTCATTACCCCTCAATCACAACTTCACCAGACAAAAACACAATTTATGTTGCATATTATTCTATTCCAGAAACAAGTTTCAAACTAACCACGTCTACAAATAAAGGCATTAGTTGGGCAATAAAAAACATAGAAACAACACCATACAGCAAACCAATCACACTCCAAACAACAAACACAAACACAGTACTAATTTCATATATTGTCACAACATGCGCCCCAACATGTGCAGACACTCTTAAATTTGCGAAAACAACAAATCAGGGCACAACATGGACAACATCAATCATTGATACATCAACAAGAGCAGGCATGAGTGCGCCAACCATTGCTGCACTAACCGAGCAAACAATACTCATAAGTTATACAACGCCAACAATAGACGCACAAGGAATAGTCCGCAACAAACTACGCACAGCAAAAAGCACAAACGGAGGAACAACATGGACAATACTAACACCAGACACATCAGCAGGACATTACGAATCAACAGCAATAACAACACCAAACCAAAACATTGCATTTGTTGCTTACGTCAGAAAATACTACGACACAGCAGGTACAATAACATTACACTTAGCCAAAACATTTGATGCAGGAAACACATGGACAACAGAAATTGTAGACGCGGTCACAGGAGGATCAATAAATGATGTTTCAATAACCTCACCAGAACAAAACAAAATTTTCATCAGCTACACTAAAACAACATCAGGAAATCAACCACAATTAATGATGGCAAAATACATATTACAGCCGTCTCCACAACCAACTGCACAACCAGAAACACAAGCAACAACACTTTTAGTTACAGATGCAACAATTATAGATAATTCAACAACAGGATGTCCACAAGGATGGATAGCAGACCAAACACTTTTTGCAGTGTACAGTTATCACCGTCTGTGTTATGAAAAAGCACCAGACAAACAACCATTAATTGACTTAAAAACCGCACACGACACGTGTCCCGCAGGATATGAAAAACCAACAGCAGGACTGAAAGACGGAGTCGCAGATTGTCATTGGCCATATAATTGCGTAAGTGGAAACAGAGTATTATGCTTAAGAAAAGAAGGAACAGGAGAAATAAACGTAACGCCAGATGATATAAACCCAAATAACAGTCCGGTAACAGATGTATATCTTGGAACGTGCAGACAAGGATACATATCAAGAGGAACCATTGTAGACTGTGGAAATCCAGGAGGCGTAAATTGTTTTAGTCAACTCTCATTATGCATAAAAACAGAAGCGCAATTAACAACAAGTCCAACAACAACACAACCAACAACTACGACAACAACAACACCAGAAACAACCGCAACAACCACAACACAACCATTTCAGCCAACAACACTCATAACACCAAAAAACAAATGCGGAACACCAATCAAAGAAGCAAGACCCAACCAATTATACGCACATGCAGTCTGCCAGCCATTCGCACAATGGCAATTTGTAGACGATAACAATGACACAACAGAAAAACACAATCCATTTGGACAGAATCAAGCAGACATTCCAGTAAAATTCTCAAAACAATGCGATGCACAATTTGAAATAACAGGGTGCTGTCCAGAAACAAAAAGCTGGAACGGAAAAACCTGCTCGCAAAACGGAACATTCTTTGATGCAGGAAACAAAGGATACTGGTGCAATCAAGGAAACTGGGAAGCAAAAACAAAAAAACAAGACCCATACAGAAGAATGACTGGCTTCTGTCCACAAGACCAACAATGTTTGGTGTCATCTGTTGGCAATCCAAACTTTGACAATCAACCAGTACAATACTTCAAAGCAACAAGCATAACACAACAACCAAGATGCATAACAGACAAACAATACCTAAAAGACGAATACTGCGATAAAGGCAACTGGACAACAAGAACAAAACTAATAGCAGTACAACTATTGTCATTAGCAGAAAGCCTTAACATCCCAGAATATGACTTATTCTGCGACAATTACGAGAACACACTAAACAATGTACGTTATTCATACAGGTCAGGACAAAGCATTGTCGAAAACTACATCAAAGAAACCTGCGTAAAAGAAGGAAAAATAATACCCTGCGTAAATAATTTTTGTATTTTAAAAACAATAAATGGAGTATCTGCAATAGGAACATCACTAAACAATCCAATCAACAATTCATTATCATTCCTAAAAGCACTTAATCTAAGCGAGACAGACTGCGACAACACACTAACAGCAGCACAGTTTACAAAATGCACACCAACAAAACAAATACAAGGACAAGTATGGCACAATCCAGCAATTGAAAGCGTAATCTATCTTCCACCACAACTACAAACAAGCATGATAGATGTGTATACAAAACAAAAATTCAACACCATAATGGAATACGTAGCAACAAAACACATAGCAGAAATACCAGACAGAAATTTTGATTTCTTCAACCAAACAAGACTATTCAACAAAATAATGCATTCAAAAAAAGGACCAAGAACAATATTTGCATTCCTCGAACAAAACCAGTTATTACCACCACTAAGCTATCTTGGAGTAACATACACAAACTTTTCCATAGGAACAGATCCTTGCTTATTATTCAAAACAGCACTAACAAGGCCTATTTGTGAAAAACAAATCAACAATTCAGACTTTGTACTCATAGCAAAAGACAACCAACTACCAACATGGAGAGACCTAACAGCAAAACTAAGACTTGCAGCAGGACCACCAAAACAAGTAACAACAGACATTGGAGCAACAATGCCACAACCAAGACAAACACAACAACGAGACCCGTGCGCATGAAAAACACTACAACAAAACAAAAATTCAAGAAAGCACAAATAACATTCTTCATCCTTTTAGGGTTTGCAATATTATTAGCATTAGGCATATCAACAATACTGCTCAGCGGAAGAACAGAAAAACGCACAGAACAAACAATGCTCACAACAAAAACACCAATAAGAATACAGCCAATAAAAGACGACATCAACAATTGCCTAACACTAACTGCAAAAGAAGCAATTATTAGACTTGGAAAACAAGGAGGATATTTGTATCAATCACAAGGCAGCACAACACCAGACACGACACCAACAGACTACGGCGTAACATACACTGAATTTGACCAACAAAAAACGCGTTATTTAGTAGACGAACCAATAGGAGACATACCAAACATTTTTTACAGCACACCACCAATGTATCCATGGGAAACATTCCCCTACACAGACACAGGCGCTGCAGAACAACAGTCAACAACATTTCTACCACCAGCACCAACA
>CAYPAC010000072.1:0-799 GCA_964408615.1 uncultured Methanosarcinales archaeon | reverse complement strand
GCATCAGGCGCACAACCAACAACACAACCAACACAAGTATCTCCCCAGTCAGAACAATACACAGGATACTATGGCATCAACCAACTGCCATATCTTTACAGACCAACACAAAATTCAATACAAGAACAATTAGAAACATACATTGCAAACAACACAAGAAACTGCGTGAAATTTGAGAATTATCAAGGACTTGAAGTAACATCAACAAATCCACAAGTTACACTCTTTATTGCAAATGAAACAAAAAAACTACGAACAGAAGAAGCAGTACACTTCACACTAACGTGGCCAGTAACAATAAAAGACTCAACAACAAACACAACAACAACCATAAGCGACTTTGGAACAACACTTTATGTTCCACTAGCAAAAATCTATTACGACATAATAACAATCATCAACAAAGATGTAACAAACATAAGCTACGAGCCAACAAGCGAAGGAAATTACGTTATAACAACAACACCAATAGACAAAGACAGCATAATCATAGTAAAATTTCCAGCAGTATTTATCGATGACAAACAATACGAACTCAGATTTATACGGCACAGCAGGCACCCAGCACTGCACGTGATAAAAGAACTAAAACAAGCAATACCTGCACGGAACGGAGAATATTTTGACACAATAAGACTGCCATACGGAACAAAAGCAAGCATTGCAGGAAACCAATTAACATTTAATCCTTCAGACTGCAACGGACAAACACAAACAATACAACTCACTGCATCAGACCCAGACGGAACAATAAATAACAGCAACATTATTTTCAAACTAAACCCAGAACAACCAAAAC
>CAYPAC010000071.1:5496-6676 GCA_964408615.1 uncultured Methanosarcinales archaeon | reverse complement strand
AAAATTACAACGCCAAGCACAACCATAATCACCAAGCACAGTGGCAAAAGGATATCTGCGAACAAAAGGATAACGATACTTTCCTTTTTGAAACAACTCATGACGCGGCACAGGCAATTCGAAACCAGTCCATTTTTCCCTCACAAGCTTGGCTTCAATAATTTGGTTATTTTTTCTGTAAATCATATTATTCGGTTGTTTTCCTTCGAGATAATTAAGCGTGTCTTCAGTGCTGAAATCAAGAATAATTGCATCAAGCCATTCCTGCTCTTTCATTAACTCAACACCATTCTCATTAAAAACGTCGCCAGAACCAATCAACTGAACATTTTTCAATGAGTTTTTAATCTCAGATAAAAAAGGAAAATCCTCTTCCAAAGAAACGGAACCACTCTGAAAAATAATAATATCCGGCTTCATGTTAATAATCTGTTTCAAACATTCATCACGGGGAATTCTTTCAGCAATCGCATCAATAACCTGCAAATCAAACTTGCCATACAAACGACCACTAAGCACTAACAAATCAACAGGATGATAAATATAATTCGTCTTCGAAACCTTGCTACAATAATAGTCACGAATATAGATTTTTTTACCCGGTGGATTCAACAACAACAGTTTTTTCATAAACAAAGTCTGAGGACGAATGTTTATAAACATTACGATTTAAGATATCTGAGTTAACAAGTTCACTCAGGATATCTTATGAAAAAAAAACAATATATTATTATCATTGCACTTTTAATTATTTTAGCCACACAACTCTTTCTTTCAGAAAAATATGTATCAATGACGTGGGACGAACCACAGCACATAGCCGCAGGATACTCAAAAATTGTTACAGGCGACTTCAGGATGAACACAGAACATCCACCACTAATGCATTTTTTAGAAGGGGTGCCTTTGCTTATTGTGAAACCGAAACTTATTCTTGAGAATCAAAGCTGGATTAACAAAAACATGATTGAATTCAGCAGAAGATTTTTTTTTGTTGACAACAAAAATCCAAGAGAATTATTATTTTACGGGCGAATCCTTGTTATTTTGCTGACAATAATTTTAGGACTCATTGTCTTTTTATGGACAAAACAAATGTTCAGCATCAACGCAGCAGTTATAGCACTTGCGTTATATTCATTTGAACCAAATATTCTTGCACATGGAATACTCGCAACTA
>CAYPAC010000071.1:0-5486 GCA_964408615.1 uncultured Methanosarcinales archaeon | reverse complement strand
ATTTGCATTCTTTGCAACACTTGCACTTTACACATACTGGAGATTTTTTCAAAACACAACAATAACAAACCTACTTTTAGCAAGCATTACAATGGGACTGGCACAATTGTCGAAATACACTGCAATATTTTTATGGCCAATTTATTTACTTATTATTCTTACAACAGCAAGAAAAGAAAAGATGTGTTTTCATCTGAAATCACTATTCTTTATTCTGCTCATTTCTATTATTATGATTAATACAGTATATTTATTCCAAGGAACTGGAACACCGATAAAACAATCCATGCTCCATGACAATAATTTAGATGATAAGTTCAAACAAACTTCTGAAAACAAAATCATAAACTTTTTCGTAAAAAACATCCCGAGCCCACTACCATACTATTATATTAAAGGGCTTGGGTTTGTGGCATACGAAGGACAAAAAACTAATCCGACAACAATTCTTGAACAAGAATATCCAAAAGGAACATGGTGGTATTACATTTTTGCATTTTTTGTGAAAACAACAATACCATTTATTCTGCTGACACTAATTTCTTTATCGCTAATCCACAAACACAATAAAAACTGGCAATTCACCATACTACCTGCACTTGCAATATTTGTCATTCTTAGCTTTATGACAAAACAAGCAGGCATAAGATATGTTTTGGCAATATTTCCGCTATTATGCATTTGGATTGCAGGACAAGTAAGTCAAAGAAACATTCTTAAAAACAAAATATTTGCAACAAGCATAATCCTGTTAATTGCACTTCATTCAGCATCAGCAACAGCACAATTTCCGCATTATTTATCGTACTATAATGAATTCGTTGGAACAGAAAATGGCTGGAAATACTTCACAGACTCAAACACAGACTGGGGACAAGACTTTGACAAACTAAAAAAATATGTTTCCTGCAGACCTGACACAAAAATAGCATATTCCGGAACACAAGATTTAACATTTTACGGACTTGAAAAAAAACAATCAAAAAAATATTGCGAAGAAGGAATACTGGCAATAAGCGTTATGAATACTGCAAACACAAAATTCAAATGGTTAAAAAAATATGAACCCATAAGCAGAATTGGCAACTCAATATTATTATATAATATAACAAGCTGCGAAATAAAAAATGGATGAACAAACAACCAAATTCTACGACAAAACTTTAATGATTATTTTAATTGTAGTTGCCAGTCTACATATTTATTTATTTTCACAGCTCGAACACGTGCCAAGCCCAATCTACGGTGGAGATCTGTACAGAGAAAGAGGATTTGTACAATACATTCTAAACGGCAATAATTATTGGACAGACCCTTACTTTAAAGGAGAACTTGAATTTTATCCTCCGCTCGGATATATCATTGCGGCAATTGTTGTGTTGATAACAGGACTTTCAGTCGACACAGTTATAAGTTTTTCACCGATAATAATAACACCACTCATTGTTTATGCGTTCTATACTTTAGGCAGCATTATTCTCAAACGAAAATCAGCAGCATTTGTTATGGCACTCACCGCGCTTGCTTATAACTTTTTTCCAGTCAAACACACTTACGGACTCGGCATTTTTTTTGCACTGCTCTTTTTAAGAGAGTTCTTCAGACTTGAACAAGAATCAATCTTAAAAACAAAAATAAAAGGAGGTATATTTTTAGGACTGGCTGCATTAAGCCACTATCAGCCATTTTTATTCACTTTGGGAATGACTGGCACAAGTATCATTCTCGAGTATTTATTACGAATAAGAAAAGAAAGAAAGATATTTACTCTTGCAAAAGAACTCATCAAAAAATATTTTACAATGTTCTTCATTGCATTTGTTATATCACTTATTTTCTTCGGACCGCTGATTGCAAAATATCAAATGAAAACACCAAACAGAACACAGGAGTACTCACAATTTGATGTCAACAGACACGGAATAGAATGGGTGGCAGGAACTTTGTGGAACCAGTTTATACAAACAAACAACATTCCGAGTTTTTTCACAGGAATACTTGGACTTTTAGGATTGTTACTTTGCATGATGAACAAAGACAAAACAGAACAAAGATACAGCATTTTTCTATTGATTGGAATAACATTAACTGCAGGACACTACCTGATAACAAAACCAATATTTAATGCATGGATAGTGCCATCACACATGATGGCTGGATTGTTTATTCCATTCATCATTCTTGTTGGGTGGGGAACACGATTTATAACTGCAATAACTCAAAATAAAACAAGACACGCAGAAATAATAATAACCTCACTAATTGCATTCTTCATGATACTGCCAATGATAACTGCACAAGTTGATAATTACAACAACGACAGATGGACACAATACGGCAGACAAATTGATGGAAGTACTGGCGCGTTATACCAAATGGCAGAATGGATTTTAGAAAACACAAATAATGACGATGTTTTCTTGGCAAATGATGAATCTGCATTTGCAATCAACGCACTCACTGGCAGACAAGTAGTTGCTGTCAGAAGAACACACGCAAGCCCATACGCAGATGTAGACAAAAGATATGCAGATGCAATCGTCATGCTATACGGAAACAACAACAAAACAATTCAACAACTATTAAAACAATACTCAGTAAGCTACGTGATGTTTGACCAGTTCCTACTAACAAGCCCAATGATAACAAACACGGAACACAAACAATATCTTGAAGAAAACGGAGTTAAGTTCAGCATACAAAACGTACGGCTTGATCCGGCGGGGCCAGATACTGCGGTCTACGAATCAATTGTTGTGCCACCGCAAGAATTGACAATCACGAATTTAGTGCAACCAGCTGCACAATTCACAGCAGGAGGACAACCAATTGTTGTGCTGTACAAAACAAAATGAAACAAGTAATAATATTAGGGGGCGGTGTGGCAGGAATGTCTGCGGCAGACAAACTATTAGATGTAGGATTCAAGGTTACTATTTTAGAGAAAGCACCATTTCTTGGAGGACTGGCATCATCATTCAAACAAGATGACGAATGGATACCGAAATATTACCATCATGTGGTTTCCCACAATAAAACAACACAACAATATTTGAACAGATACAATGCAATGGGGAATAACGTTTGGAAAAAAATAAGAGTTGCAATAGGTGTAAATGGAAAATTAATTCACGTAAACGAAATTTTCGGATTATTAAATTTCAACTATTTAACATCTTGGGAAAAAATAAGATTGGGAATATTTGGGTTGTACACAATTTTTTTAATGAAACCTGAAAAAATCAAAAATGAAGAAAATGCAGAAAACTGGCTCAACAAATATGCCGGCAAAGGAGTAACACAAAAAATATTTTATAATTTGTATGGCAGAAATAAATTCAACAAACCACTGTCAGTTGTGTCAGCAAAACAATTTGCATTCAGATTAAAAGAACGGGAAGTATACGATGATTTCACTTTTCCAGAAAAAGGAATACAACCAATGATTGACGGTTTGGAAAAAAACATTCTGAAAAAAAAAGGAAAAATAATGACGAAAACAAACATGACAAAAATTGATTGTGAAAAAAAAGAAATAAGTGTAGACGGAAAAAAACTGAAATATGACCTTTTATTAAGCACAATCCCATTTCCAGAATTTTTGAAAATAACAACAGAATTACCTGAAGAAATCAAACATAAATTAGAAAAAATAAAATACTGCCCGTGCGTAGGATTAGTTTTTGCAACGAAAGAATTTTTAGATACTGAAACATACTGGATAAACTTATTTCAAGAAAGAGTGCATGTAATAATGCAACACTCTGTTTTAACTGACAAGTACAAAAACAAAATAACGTGGTGCATAAGATACGGAGGAAGCGAAGAAGACATTTCTTTGAGTGATGAAGAAATAAAAAAAGAATATCTGGCAAGCATAAAAAAATATTTCTCACAATTAAATCCACTCTGGGTAAAAGTATTTCGAGAAAAATATGCAGAACCAGTATATGACAAAGATTATGTGAAATATATGCCTGACGTTCGAAGCGATGTTGACGGACTATACTTCGCAGGCATACAAATAACATTTCCGAAAATAAGGAATATTAATACTGCACTGGAGTCTGGAATTGAAGCTGCTGAGAAAATAGTTGAGGATGCAAGTGCACAACCTTAATAAACAGCTAACTTTCT
Organism: uncultured Methanosarcinales archaeon; assembly: GCA_964408615.1. Taxonomy (GTDB): domain Archaea; phylum Nanobdellota; class Nanobdellia; order Woesearchaeales; family ARS49; genus JACQMU01. Next base: position 1,349 of record CAYPAC010000071.1, on the reverse strand, counting down.
TTCAAAACAGATGAAAACAAAACCACTGGTTGCTGTTTTAAAGACTACACCACAAACAGTATTGCAAGATTATGAAAAACTAATGCACTTAGCTGAGTACGAAAAGTTTTTGTCAAATAAAATTGAGACCGTTATAAAATTAAACCTATCATGGAGTTTGTACTATCCTGCATGCTCAACAGAACCTTGGCAGTTAGGTGGAGTTTTACACACACTAACAAAAAATGGTTACAAAAAACTACACGCAGTTGAAAACAAAACAGTGGTCACAAACCCAATAAAAGGCGCACACAACAACAAATGGATGCCAGTACTGCAAAAATACGGGCTTGAGTTTACATCACTGCCCGACGTGCAATGGGAAATTTATGAACCGAAAAAAGAACTCACAGCAATACCAAAAATTTTTCCAGACGGACTAAAAATTCCAACAATGTTTCAAGGAAAAAATGTTGTACACCTGCCGACGATAAAAACACACGGCCACACGACAATGACAGGCGCGATGAAAAATGCATTCGGAGGATTGATTACAGAACATCGACATCACTGCCACAAAATGATACACGAAGTCCTTGTAGACTTATTACAAATACAACACGAAATACACCCAGGAATATTTGCCGTCATGGACGGAACAGTATGCGGCGACGGAGCAGGACCAAGAACAATGATACCAAAAATAAAAAATTACATTCTGGCATCAAACGACCAAGTAGCAATAGACGCAATATCTGCAAAAATGATGGGCTACGAACCACTAAAAATACCATTCATAAAAAAAGCACACGACAAAGGACTCGGATGCGGAGATATTGAGCAGATTGAGATTGTTGGAGAAAATATTTCAACAGTGAATTTTAATTTTACAACAAAACAAAGCCCGATAGTAGCAGGTGACAGACTCTTCAGAATGGGGGCATTAAGCTTTATAGAACCATTATTGTTTCACACACCACTCTTCAAATTATGCATATTTGCATCAGAATTTTATCATGATTACTTATGGTATTCGACAGTTGGCAAGAAGTACATTGACCAATTCATGAAAACACAATGGGGAGAATTGTTTCAAAAATACTAACATGGGGATAATTGATTACTTCAAAATTTTAAGACCAAAACAATGGTACAAAAATTTACTTCTTTTTTTACCATTAGTTTTTGTAGGACAATTGTTTAATTTACACTCAATAAAACTAACAGTAATTGCATTCATAAGTTTTTGTTTAATATCGTCAGCAAATTATGTTATTAATGATATTATCGATTTAGAAAAAGACAAACAGCACCCAGAAAAAAAAAACAGAGCCTTAGCAGCAGGAAGAATAACAAAGAAAAAAGCAGTA
>CAYPAC010000070.1:0-6694 GCA_964408615.1 uncultured Methanosarcinales archaeon | reverse complement strand
TTTGATGGTGCGTATGAGCCGAACATGAACATTGGCGAGTATGTTTTTCCAAAGTAGGAGTGTTGTACTCTGCTCCACGTCATTGGTGATGGCCCTCTTGGAGTGTATGGGTTTTCTATGTGTGCTCCGAATTTTTGCCATGTTTTTAACAGCATTCTTCCTTCGCCGAATTTTTCTTCTTCATGGCCTTCTGATACTATGAATCCTTTGAAGTTTCCTTTTTCTTTCAGAATTTTTGTTGCCTCGAACACTGGCAGGATTCCTTGTCCTGGTGGCAGGTGTGCGTGTGCTCCAGATGCACTATCTACTACTTGTATTCCTCCTAGAATATCATGTTTTTTGTTTACTTCTGCTATGTCTTCTACTTTTTTTGTGAACCATTTTTTGAATTCTTCTTGTCTTTCATCCCATGGCAGGTCTGGTCTGAAGTTGCGCAACCACATTCCTAAGTGTCCTGTGTCAAATACTCCTTTGATGTGTGTTCTTGCTTGTTGTTCTGCTTCTTCTCTGCTCATTCCGTGTTTGAAGTATGGATTGTCCGCGGCATTTTCTGCGGTTATTAGGTTGCCTTTTTTGTCAGCGTCATTGCCTTCTTTGTCAACAAAATTTCCTTTCCAGTTTTTTTGTTTTGGTGTTGTCATTAGTTCTATCATTTTTTCTCTTGATTTTAGTATGACATCTACAAATTCTTCTGGGTGTGAGCCGTAGTATTGCGGCCACCCTATTTCTGGGCCGACATGTACTGGGTGTGTTGCAAATGTATTTTTATTGTGTGTTTCTCTCATTGCGGCTATACCTGCTTCTGCGTATGTTTGGAATGTTTTTGCTTCTGCATAGTCTGATACTGCTGTGAATCGTCTTTGTCGTTCTTCGATTTCTTTTACTTGCTGTGCTTGTCCTGTTGCGAGACTGTTAAGATGTTCATATTCTACTTCTTGATTTTTAGCAAACTTTTCAAGTCGTTCTTTATTGCGTGCTAATTCTTTGATAGTTTCTCTTTCGATAGGGATGCGTGCTTCTGTAAATTTTTGTTGAAGAGCAGTTTCACGTTGTTCATGAGTCAACGAAGGATCAAATGTTTTGCTGAATTCGTTGGTGATATTAAAAATTTTAAAGTGTGTTTCTGCCTGCGTGCCGTAGTGTCCTGCATAACCTTTTGCTGTTTTGAGTTGTGCTTCTAATTGTTTTTGTATCAGCAACGTTTCCGGTTTTATGCCTGTTTGTGCTGGTTTGGAGTTTTCTGGCAGGTTTTTGTTGTGTTTTTCTGCTGCTCGGTTTATCATTTCTGTTGCTTTAACAAAGTCTTTCCAGTCCCATGTGTTTAGTACTGGTATTCCTTTGTCTGTTTCTGTGATTTTTTTGAATATTATTTGTCCATCGTCATCAAATGTTATGTCCTCCGGGCTTTCAGGAACATAGTATGGCAAATGCTGTATTTCTCCTTTTCTGATTTGTGCAATCGAACCTGTTTTTGTGTCTACTACTTGTACTGTTTCGATTTCTCCTGGTTGTTGTACTTCTTTGTTTTTGTTCCATGGTGCGTCATTGATTGATCTGTCGTATTCCCATGATACGATGTCTACTCCTCCTCCGCCCATTGATTCTGCTACAAATTTTATTGCATCTTCTACTTCGTCTAAATGGTCTTTTCTGACTTCATCGCTGAATCTGTTTCTTTGCATGTCGTATCCGGACATGTTTGTCATTGAGCTTGTTGGTAACTCGACGCCGCTTATGTTTACTTGGTTTGCAGATGCTATTTCTCGTAATGCTTTTCTTACTTCTTTTCCGTATGCTTTGAATCTGCCTCCGATTGGTGATGTGTGCGGCACTGTCATTACTAATTGTAGGTTTCCTGCTCCTCCTCTGATTGTTGCCTGTGCATGCTGGAGGAATGTTTTGAATCGTCCGCTCTGGTCTGTTTCCGGCACTGTGGCTCCGATTTCGCTGATTGGCATTATTGGTGTTTCTATGTCTGTTGCTGGCTGTGATTCAAATTCTATTCTTTCATGGTATTCTCTGTCCATTGGTCCATAATTTGGTGGTCTGAATTCTGCCATATTAGTGCTAAAATGTTTGAAGTTTATAAATTTATTTTGTCTGTTGGAATGTTTCGCATTCGATTGTTTTATAAAGCAGATATTGTTCTTTCGCACTCAATGAACAAAATTGCAAAAATAATGGCTGTTGGCAGTTTTGCTGCAATGTTTTCTTCTAATCCTGTTATTGCTGATGAAAAACCTCTTGAAAAGCGTGTTGTGCAGAAAGAATTGCCTAAAAGAGTGTTTGCACCTTATTTTCTTTCGAATAATTCTTCTGCTGACCCTCGTTTTGGTTTTGAGGCAAACTCAAGAGACTGGCATTCTTTTAACCAGCTTGTTGGCAAGGGCAGTGATGTTTTGGGTGAAAAATTTCTTGATGAATACTGGTTTTCGCGTGTTGGGCTTGTTTTACTGCACAGCTATCTTGGCGAGTTCAGTAATTACTTTAGTCATGAGCTTGCGCACGGGTTTTATTCAGCAAAATATTCTGATAATGATTATTATGATTGGATGAATTTTGAATTTGGAGTGCCCAAGGATGGTAAATATTCAGGTATTTTTTTCAGGAACACGAGTAATATGGATGTGAATTTTCTTGTTCAAAGATTTGACTTGGATGGTTTTCTGGCAAGCATTACTTCTGGTATTAACCAGCAGGAAGAGAATATGCGTTTGTTGCATGAGGAATGCATTCGTGAGGACAGAATTTTTTTTGATGAGGGTTTGTTGTTTGTTTTGAACAAGATTCATCCGTTGAAATACATTATTTCCGAGAGTGATTACAAAAAGCAGGATGTTATTGGCTGGTTTTCTGGAGATGAAATGATTCCTGACCCTGTTGGTTACGTGTATGGCTTACGCTTGAAAGGAATAAATCTTGAAAAAAAGGATTTGTTGGTGCAAAATAGCATTGCAGTGTTTGGTTCTTTGCAGTTTTATTATAACTGGTATGCTGTCATGAATTATATTGGCAGTGGAAAAAGAAGTGTTGGTCAGGCTTGGATTGAGACTCCTGTTTTTGATATTGGGCTTCCTAATATTAATTATTATTGGACTAAAAACGGCGGGTTTTACAACATTAATGCTTTTTTTAAGGGCAAGAATGGATTGATTGTTAGTGCTGAGGTAGGCACTGATGTTGATGGAATTGGCGACGGCAGGGTTGATCATTTGAGATTTGGTGGTAAAGTGTATGATATTGCATTTGTTGAGCATGATTATTTTCCAATAATTAGTCCTTTTGCATACATTAATCTCAAGAAAAAAGAATTTCTTTACGATGGCTTTCTTGCCGGTGCTGAAGTTGCCATTCCTGTTTTTGTTGGTGATGAACTAAATGCAGGCATTACTGCAAAGATTGAGTATAGTGAAAATGACATTTTGGAGAACAATATTAAGATTGAGCCTGAGGGTTGGAATGTTTCTGCTGGGTTGCGGTTTAGGTTTTAACTAATATAATTCTGTATTATTTTTTCTGCCGCAGATAGCTGGTGTTCTACTTTGTCTGTTGCGTTGTATTTGTGTTCTTTAATTGCTTGTTCTCGTTCTTGTGTGACGTAGTTTGCTGCGCGCATCCAGTTTTCTTGGTATTGTGTTATTACCCCTGTTTGTCTTATTTCTCCTGTTATTTCATTCAATCTCTGATAAATGTCTGAGATTGGTTTTTGTTCAAGTCTTTGTCTTAAGTCTTCTGGTGCTGGAACATCTTTTCTTGCTATTTTTTCAAGTGTTTTTTCATCTTCTTCTTTTCCAAATAATTCTTCTATTTTTATTTGTTTTTGTTCTGGAACTTCTATTTCTTCAAGCACGCTTAGTTCTTCTTCTGCTCTTTTCAAAAGCTGTTGTGCTTCTTGTATTTCTTGTTGTCTTTCTTTGATGAGTTTGTTTATTTGGTCTTGTAATTGGTTTAATACTTTGATGCGCTGGTCTGGCGGTAGTTTTTTTATTTGTTCAAAGTCTATTTGTGCCATTTAATTTTACCACGTTATCATTGCGTTGGCTTTTTTAAAGTTTTTATAGTGTTGCCATAAAATACTGCGTGCTTCGCCTTCTGCTTTTTTCTTTTCTCCTTCAAGGCGCATCAGGTCTGCTTTGGCCGGTTTTTTTGCACCTTTTGCTGGCTTGAAAATTGTTGCCATGTCTCTGAATCCTTCTCCTATGTCGAAGAACGGTTGAAAAATACTGGGTTGTTTTGGTTTTTCGTGTGCTTTGATGTGTAAAACTTTTTGTGCTTCATCAAGTGAAAGTCCTGTTTTTTGCATTATGTCTGCAACTTGTTTTTCTCGTTCTTCTTCAAGTCCTGAGTATGCTTTGTGCAGGTATTTCATTAAGTCTGTGCCCATTGAGTCCATTGCGTCTTTGAGTGATTGGTCAATTGATGACAATAGTTCTAAGTCTTCTAAGTCTTTCATTTTAAGATAGTTGTCGATTTGTTTTTGTGTCCATGAATAGCTTCTCCATGTTATTTTTGTTTCGCCGACATGAATTGGTCCTCTGTGGTAGCCGCCTTCTTGTGCATAGCTTAGTGCGGGTCTTGAACGATACTCAAAATTTAGCAGTATGCAAGTATAATATTCTTTGTTGTTTTCCGGTATTTTTTGTCCCAAAATTTCTAATTCTACCATGTTGCTTTCGAATGCTGATACTAATTCTGGGCGTGAGAGTTTTTCTACAGAGCCTGTGAGTTTGTGTATGTGTTTTAAGTATGGTTTTACCCATGTCATGTACATTTTTATTGTGGTGAAGTGTTGTCGCAAATAGTCTATTGTGAATTTTTCTCTTACTTTTACTTCTTTGTATGTCGTGTCTCTCCATCTTAAGTATTGTGCGAGTTTTCTTTTGAGTGCGTTTTTTACTGCTGGGTTGAATGCTCCTGCTTCTTGTTCTACTGCTTTATCGACGTCGTCTGCTGTTTTTGGGTGTATGTTGAAGAACAAATCTGGGAGTGTTGTGAATTGCAGTTGTTGTGCCATTATGAATAAGTTTGCTGCTGTTTTTTGTCCTGCAACTACTCCATCTACTAAATCAACCCATAATCCTTTGAGTACTATTTCGTCTGCTGTTTTTCCTTCATCTATTGCTCCTTTGTAGTACCCCATTCTTTCGTCTATCCAGCGTAGTTCTCTAACTAATTGGAACAAGTCTTTTACCATTTTGCCAATGGTTGCAAGATATTGTGCTACTTTGTCTTGTGCCAGCCCTAATCTTTGTGCTGATGCTCCGTAGTATGAGCTTTGTTGTCCTGCAGTGAATACGTCTGTGATTTTGTGCACTATCGGAAATCCCCAGTCGTTTTTTAGGTGTCCTAATGACCAGAAATAAATTGGTTCTACTGATTCATGCTGCGCTTCGTATATCATGTAGTATCTGCTGATTGGTTTTGGATAGTCCATGGTCATTAATTGGTCGCGTGTTATTTCCATTTCATCGGTGTCTGCAAGCTTGTCGCATTCTGACAAAATATTTTTTCTCTCATGCTCGCTTAATTGTGAGAATTCTTTTTCTGCATCTTCTGGTTCTTTTAATTCTCCATCATCTTTGAAGAATGTTTTTTTGAATAGTTCTGAGTGTTCAGCATTTTCTTTCATGAATCCAAACAGTATTAATCTTTTTGCACCTTGTTCTGTCATTGAATCGCCTCTTTACAGAATAAAAGTGAGATTGGTAGTATTTAAATTGTACGCACATTTAGGCCGCTCGTCTGAGAATTGTTGTTCAATTTTCTGACTTTTTTGCAGTGTCAAAATGCGGTCGATGATCGTCGATTCTATTTTAATAGCTTTTTGCAAACAATGCAACAATTTTTGCAGGACTTTTGCAGTGTGCGCATTCACCAGAAAATTTTTTTGGCTGGTCAAAAGGAATGTTTAATACTTTAACACCCTCTGTTTTTTCCTTTATTTGTTCAGCACATTCTGTTTTTTCACACCATGCTATCGGAATCATTTTTTTTTGTTCAACCGCCTTAACAAACTCATCCCAGTTTTTTACGTCAGCAGTATTATCCTTCAACCACTTTTTTGCTTTTTCAAACAAATTTTTCTGGATTGTGTCCAACAATTCTTTCACAACATTATTAACTTCTTTTGTTCTGGCAACTGTTTTTTCGCCAGTATCCCTGCGAACAATAACAACACTGTCATTTGTAACATCTTTTGGACCGATTTCAATTCTTAAGGGCACGCCTTTTAGTTCCCACTCATTAAACTTCCAGCCTGGTGTGTAAGAATCTCTGTCGTCGAGCATGACTGAGAACTCTTTCAATAATTCTTTAACTTTGTTGGACGCTTTCAGCACTTTTTCTTTAGTGTCGTCAAACAAAATAGGCACAATCACTGCCTGTGTTGGTGCAACCATTGGAGGAATAACAAGCCCTTTGTCATCGCTGTGAAACAAAATCATTGCTCCTATTGAACGTGTTGAAAATCCCCAGCTGTTTTGAAAAGGCAGTTGTTTTTCACCTTTTTCATTCAGAAAAGAAATGTTGAAGCTTTTTGCAAAACGCTGGCCAAGATGATGGCTTGTTGCGGCTTGCACTGCCTTGCCGCTCGGCGTTAGTGTTTCAACAGAAGTTGAGTAATCTGCTCCTGCAAACTTTTCATTATCGCTTTTTTTACCCATTACCACTGGAACAGCAAGCATTTCCTCGAAAA
>CAYPAC010000069.1:0-6705 GCA_964408615.1 uncultured Methanosarcinales archaeon | reverse complement strand
ACCAGCATACTCCACCTCAAGCTGGCGCTGCACTTTTGCCACACAACCAGGAACTTGCAAAGCAGCACGCGTCACTGTAAAAGAAAAAATTCTGCCATCATGCGCGTCAAGAATGAACGCATCACCTTTTTCCTTTCGTATAGCACCAACATATTTCCCGCCTTTCACACCAACATCACTTACCTTCTGCAAAATTTGGTCCATCGTAGCCTCATAACGAGACTCTGTACGCTTCATCACAAGCTGTTCATAAGGAACACCTGTGTCTAATTGTAAAGGCTGACTTTTTTCTTTCAAATAAAGTTTGCCACATTTTTCTATGACAACAAGAAGCTCGTTATCGCCATCACCAAAAAAATGATTCATACCCTCAGCATTCGTGTTAATAGGGTCTTTCAAAAACCTTGCACGCTTAACAGCAGGAAACTCAAACGCATCCAAATACTGCCCAATGCCTGGCTCTTTAGAACCTTCCTTTGGTGCCACAGGCACAATAGTTAGTTTTACTTCATACTCAATCTCAGGAAATTCCTTTGGAGCTTCACCAACTTTTTTGTGCTCCAACAATTTCTTAATAAAACCACCAGTATTAGACTCAAAAAAAGCACAATACGCCTTAATTAAATCACCCAAATCCTTTTTTTTAAAAAAACCCCCAATACTGCCCTCCATCGTTGTTTCCCAACTCGGCTTACTCGGCTCAGAACACCTCGAACCCGAATACGAATAACTGCTGTCATAACAACCACCCATACAAATCACCTCGTTTGTTTTTTTATTTTATCAAGAACAAAATCAACACGTTGCTCAACAGGAAGAACAGGAACATTAATTATTTCATACTTGTATTTACGATAAGCTTCTTCAATCAAATGATGAATCCTTACAGCAGTTGATTCATCCTCAACACGCTCAGAATCTTTTTTGTAAGCCAAACGGTCAAGCAAAAAAACACCATCATAACGATTAATGCACGCATATAACAAAACCTCATCAGGAGCAATACTGCCTGCAAGATTACAGTAAGCAACACCATCAACAACACCCCTGTCAAGAAAACAAATATCTGCTTTAAGACGATTTTCCAAGTCCATCTGCCGTCTTAACACCAATTGCTGAAAAACAAAAAAACTCCCATGATGCTTCCAAGGAAGAATCCCAAACTCTTTTTGCTGTTCTTCCATAATTATCTGACGAGCAGACTCCGAAACAACAGCATAACCACGCTGTTCAAGAGCATTAATCAAAGTAGTTTTTCCTGTACAAGGCCCGCCAGTAATCACGTATTCCATCATACGCAGGTTTATATAGTTGTACAAAATAACCACTTTTCTGTACAAAAATAGTACAAGGTGTTGTACAATGCTGACGAAAGAAACAACAGACAAAATACTTGATTTTGTACGACAAAAACCACGAACAGTGCAAGAAATCTGCCATTTACTGCAAAAAAACTGGAGAACAGCAGACAGGTACGTTGATACAATTTCTCAGGAAACAGGATTAATCTCAACAAGAACATTCAGAGAAGGAAGCAGAGGAGCACTCAAAATAGTATTCTGGAATTCGATAGACACAGCAAAAGGAAGCGCATACCAAGAAAGATTACTGCAAAGAATACTGCACGGCAAACACAAAGAAGACTTTTCACCATTTGACATCTACCAATTTGTTCCAAAAGAAAAAAGAGAAGCACACATAGAAAAAAACGAGTATCCAGACAACAAAAACATAAGCAACAAAATATTAGTAAAAAAAACACAACAACAAGTGCTTTATTTATCAGGCAATCTTTCATGGCTGGACAAACAAAAAGAAATGCTCCCCATCATTGAAGAACTCGCAAAGAAAAAAATAAGCACAAAAATCCTGACAAGAATTGACGTAACATCACAAGAAAAAACAAAACAATTACTAAAAATAAACCAGCGCACAGGATGGGATGCAATACAGATACGACACTGCGAACAGCCACTGCGGGCAATGATAGTCGACGACAAAATAGCAAGCATAAAAGAAGTCATGACACCGCAACATCACAGAGAACTTGAAAAAAACACGTTTATTTTTTACAAAATAGAAGACGAACACTGGATAAACTGGCTGCAAAAAATATTCTGGCATTTATGGGGACAAAGCGTAGATGCAACAACAAGAATAGAAGCACTAAAAACAATAAAACACTAATGACTAAGATACTTCTTAAGCCACTCACGAGGCTGTTTAAAACACTGCTGTAAAAAATTAAGCTTTGCACGCATCAATTTTCTGTCAACAACTTTTTTCTCGCCAGAATTGTAAAAAAACCATTCATCACGAACAGCATCACTCATTGAATCCACACACTTAATCCTGTGCTGGGTAACAAAACGCGCAAGAAAAATTCTCTGCAAAGCAACATCACCAAGTTTCTGCTCTTTTTTCAAACGAACAAACAAATCATCATAATAAACAGTGCCTTTCTGTTCCAAAGCATCAAGAAAACGATGCTCCATGCCATTTACGTAAAAACCACTTGCAAAATCAGAAGTCCTGTTCTGAAAAACACAATAAATATCATCCCAAACATCCTTGCGCAATCTATTCGGAAAACCAGACATCAAACCACTAATTTTATCCTCACGCACATCAAGATATTCATTAAAAGCAGACTCTATAGAATCACCACGAATAACAACAGCAGAATCAGGCACTTCATAAGCAGTGCTTGTCTCCCGTTCACAGTACAAAACGTCATCATCAGGAGCCTCTGCAACACTTGTTTCACTAACACCAAAATCATCAGAATCACAACTTTTACAAAACGCAAATGCCTCTGCATAATCCTTCAAGAATTTCTCAAGAACACCTTCGTTGGAAAGCTCACCAGCAATAACATCAGGCGACGGAAAAACAAGTAGAGGATAAAACTTTTCAAGCACAGCACAACCATTAATAATCTTGCCCGCAACACCCTCCACAACATCCCAAAAACAAGCCACTGCATTTTCCAAACAAATAGAACTTGGGCAATGCTCAGCACGAACACAAGACTTTGCAAACAAAACTCTAATCTCCTCTGCTTTATCACTAAACTGCTTGTGTTTCTGCAACAAATATCTGGCAGCAGCATCACCAATGTAATATTGAGCTTTAAACTCATTTAGTTCATCATCAATCATACCATCAGAAAACATAATACACTTTATAAAGATTAAGACTGCTCAGCAAACAACACCAACTGTCCAAGAATATCTTTAAGTTTGCCCTCACAATACTCTGTTCCAAAAATCAATGACGACACCCATCGCTCATCAAATGCACCTTTTTTGTAAGTGCACACCAAACTCTTTCCTGACAATAATTTCTTCATGTCAGGAGTTTCATTCTCATTCGCACTAACCAATGTTTTTGTAAAAACACAATCTTTTGATGATAAATATTTGAAAACACCAATATCTTCACTAAAAGTCAAAGTGGCTTCATTGCAATCATTTGCAACAGAAATAAAACAGTCTTTAGTACTGCAACCTGTTGTTGCATCTGGTCCGGCAGGAATTGTTTGAGAAGGCGAAGCACACCCTGCAACAAACAGAATTAATAATACTCCTGATGATAATAACCATTTGTGATAACTTTTTTGCATTTTCATAACAACCTCTTCACTCTTTCGGCAAACCAACAATTTCATTCACAACATTGCGCGTGTCAGGAGCAATTGCTGTCCACACTTTCATTTTAAATTTTTCCCACTTACTCGGTTCTTTAGGAACATCAACATTAACATTATACACATTTACTCCTTGCCTGCTATTCATATCATCTGAAATCTTTTTCACAGCAGGGCTTCGCAGTATCGTTGGAAATTCTGACAAACCCAAATCCTCAGCAGCTTTCTTCTTCAGCTCTTTGCTCACGCTCTCAGTCCTTTCATTAGTAACTGCCCTGTCAAAATGATCAAAGTATGCCTTGTGATTGCCCCTACTTTTTTCAAGCTCTGCCAAATCCCAATTCGCCCAAAAATTGTCAGGATCCTTATTCAAAATTTTTCTATAATTCGCTTCAACCTTTGGCTGCAAAACTTCCATTTGATCAACCTTACGATTGAGATCTTTATACAATTCTGCACGCAAAGATGATTTTTCAGCATTTATTTCTTGCTCTCCAAACAATGCCATCTTACTATCCAAATCCTGCATTTCCTTTTTGAGCTTCAAAAGCCTATCAAGACCTTCCCGAACAACATTTACTTCTGTCTTTTCTTCGCCAACAGAAACTTCTGTTTTTTGCTCTTTTGCTACAGGACAACCTTTGCCATCTACACTTGTTCCACGCAAACCAGTAGAACCACTGCAGGATTGATACTGACTACGATAATCCCACCTGTAACTACCAACAAAACCAGAACAATCAGGAGTAAATTCCAGATTAAATGCGTGCAGTTTTGACATTCCCCCTTCATCAGGAATAGTTCTCTGCGGCAGACTTAATGTATTGCCTGAGAATGTTCCACTCGCAGTGCCATGCGCCCAGTTGCCAACAGTAGCGCCCTTCATATTATGGTTTATCTGCACAGGAACAGAAGTTGTTTTAACACCGCCACCACAACCAGACTCATCCTCAGTCACACTAACACGCCATTGAGAACTGCCAACATACTGCTCCCAAGTAAAAGCAGACTGCGCAACAACTGCAATAGAACTTACTAAAAATATTAAGACAACAAAAAATGGCATCACCTTTTTCATAACTATCGCTTTACACGCGAGAAATATAAAACTTTTGTTTTCTAATACACTACACATATTTTTTGCATAATAGATTTTATTCCAATAACCATTTCCAAATTGGCTGGACGATAATCTTTTTTCCATCTATTATTAATTCATCTTTCTGATCAAAAGTCAGAATTAATCCTTTGTTAAGTTTAAAGAATTCCATAGCAGTAACCATTCCTTCAATTTCTCTTTCTTTATTCTTATCATTTAACTCTTTAGTAACCTGTATTACTTGGCTTATTTTCCCCTTGCGTTTAATCACAAAATCACATTCTCTACCCGCAGAAGATTTAAAATAAAAAATGCTTTTATTCTCAATATTCCCTTCTCTTCCAAACAATTCAATAAAAACAACATTTTCAAGAATCCTACCATAATCCTCTGATTCGTTTGCCAAAAAGTGTATATAACCGACATCAAAAAGATAAATTTTTGATTTTGAGAATTCACTTTTCTTAAAAGATTTAGAATATTCCTTAACAAAACTACCCATAAAAACATCTTGTATTCCTTTAATGATTACATACAAATCTTCCATACTATGAGGCACATTGTTTGACTTAAGATATCCTTCAAATGCAGAAATAGAAAAAATATTGCCAAAACTATTGAGAATATACTTCATTGTTATTTCCACCAATTTAATATTCTTCATTTTTAACCTTTCAACTAAATCTTTATACAGAACAGAATCAAAATAATTATTGATAAGTTTATTTTTCAAAAGAAGAGAGTTTGACAAAACAACTTCTGGAAAACCCCCATATTTCATGAATTGCCTAAAGTATTTTTTAACTTCAAAAACTTGGTCCGTGTATTCAAAATTTTTTTCTAATTTAAACTTATTGAAAAGCAGATACTCTCTAAATGAAAGTGGTAAAAGTAAATTAGCAAGACATTTTCCCCGAAGAGATGACGCAATTTCCCGACTCAGCAATCTTGAATTTGAGCCGGTAACAAAAACAAGGTAATGCTCATTAAGCAAAGAAACAACAAACTTTTCCCACCCAATTACCTCTTGTATTTCGTCAAAGAAAAAAGATAATTTTTCTTTTCCAAACAACTCTTTTGAATAGTCTAATATTTTAATTAACTCTGAATCTTTCAGCCCGTCCAGCAGGTTGTCCTCAAAATTAATAAAAACAGGATTCTTTTTTTTCCCCACCAAATGATACAGAAAAAAACTTTTGCCAGCTCTTCGAGGTCCGACAATTACTTGCGCCTTATCAAATTTAGTTTCAAAGACTTTTAGCGCCCTTGGCACAATCTTTTCAGGGATAATTTCTCGGTACTTGAGCATAACTCTCTTGATATTCTCTTCCGCCATCCCCTGCAATAATCATTCTTTATTTATAAAGTTTACGCTTTTTCGTAAAAAAATGTGCCTTTTTTTTACGCTTTTCCGTAAAATTTAATAGACCTTCTTTTTTCAGCACGTCACACATATTTTTTGCACAATTTATTTATCGGGCAAGAATCACATTTCGGATTATTTTTTGTGCAATGACGCTTTGCAAGCTCAACCAACAAAGCATGATATTCATTAAACAAAGAAACATCTTTTGAAAGATTTTTGTGAAATAAAGACTGCAATTCTTCATAAGACACATTCTTTGTACACAAACCAATTCTTGAAAAAACACGCTTTGTGTAAGTATCAACAACAAAACTTGGCTTTTTAGCGGCATAGAGAATAATTGAATCTGCAGTCTCAGGACCAACACCATTTAAAGATAAAAGTTCTGAACGCAATTGCGCTATCGGCTTGTTAAACATTAAGGATAAATTGCCGTCATACTCATTTAACAAATAAGAAACAATACCTTTCAACCTCTCAGCCTTCTGATTAAAATAACCTGCAGGCCGAATCAAACGATCAAGCTGAGAGTTTTTAATTTTGTGCAAAGAAGCAACATCAAGCGCACTATTATTATTTAATGCAGTAATT
>CAYPAC010000068.1:2458-6812 GCA_964408615.1 uncultured Methanosarcinales archaeon | reverse complement strand
TTGCAGGTATGATGATTTTGTTGATGAGCTTGAGGATGCTGGTGATTTGGTTCGTGATGAGCAAAAACAGAGTTCGCTTGGCGCGCTTGTAGGTTTTTTGAAGTCTTGGCCTGATGAAAGTCATGGTTTTTGTCGGGTTGTTAAGCGTGATGACCTTGTTGTTTCTTTGTCGCACCGTTGTCTTGACCCTTCTGTTGCAAGCAAGGATGTTATTGATGCTGCATATTCGACAATTTTAATGTCTGGCACTCTTACCCCGACAACCATGTATAAGGATTTGCTTGGCTTTCCTAAAGACACTGTTGAAAAAGAATTCAAAAGCCATTTTCCTCAGCAGAACAAGCTTGCTTTGATTATTCCTAAAACAACTACTAAATTTACTGAACGTAATGATGCTCAGTTTCAGATGATTGCAAAGGTTTGTGCTGATATTGTTAATGAAATTCCTGGTAGTTGTGCTGTTTTTTTTCCAAGTTATCATTTGAGGGATGCTGTTAATAATTATTTTCAGAATTTGTGTGAAAAAACTTTGTTGTTGGAACAGCCCGACCTTTCTAAGGATGAAAAGCAGAAGCTTCTTGACAAGCTTAAGAATTATGGTTTAAGTGGTGCTGTGCTTTTGGGTACTGCTGCTGGTTCTTTTGGTGAGGGTGTTGACTTGCCCGGTGTTCTTAAAGCTGTTATTGTTGTTGGTTTGCCTCTTGACCGTCCTACTTTGGAAACTCAGGAATTGATTAATTATTATGATGCTCGTTTTGGCAAGGGTTGGGATTATGGCTACACGCTTCCTGCGCTGACGAAGTGTTTGCAAAATGCAGGCCGTTGTATTCGCAGTGAAACTGACCGTGGTGTTATCGTTTTTCTTGACCAGCGTTACACGCATCCTAATTATTTGCGCTGTTTTCCTAATGAATGGCAGTTGAAGATTAGTGTAGACTACATTCCGTTAATCAAGAATTTTTTCACTACGCCAATTGCTCAGCCTGCAGAGCCTGTTGTCCTCTCTGGGCAGGAATGACAAAACTATATATAGTCTCATTTCTCTCGTCTTTGTAAAGGGGGTACTATGTTTGACTTTTTAAAAAAAGGTAAACGTCCTGTAATCAAAGACGCTAAACTGGAAAAATTTCGTCTTGCTCTTGAGAAGAAAGAACAGGCTTTGAAGGAAAAGGAACGTCTTATTCGTCATGCTGAAGCGCTTGAGGAAGAACTTGCAAGATACAAAGAATTTGAAGAAGAAATTAATCGAAAAACTGCTGAGTGGAAGAATGCTGAGAAAATTTTTGCTGAACAGCACAAGTCTATTGAAAGTAAAAAGAAAGCGTTGAAGGATAAGGAAGATGAGCTTAAAAAGCGCGAGACAAAGGTTGCTGAAAAGTCTAAAGAATTTGAATTGCGTGAGGAAGAGTTTTTGCGTCACGAGTCTGCCCTTGAAAAAACAGAGGAAAAAGTTCGTTTGGCTGTTGCTCAGCTTGAGTCGAAAAAGCTTAAGCTTGAAGAACAGTTGCTTTCGCAAAAACGCTTGATTGCTGATGGTCAGAGGGAACTGAAGGATTTGGAAGCTCAGAAGGAATTTATTATTGTGAAAAAAGTTAAAGCTGAAAGACTGCTGGCAGAGGGAGAGGAATTAAGCAGGGTCCTAACTGAAAAGGATGCTGAGCTTAAGAATAATGAAACTGAGTTGTTGAAGCGGATTAAGGCTTTTGAGCGCGAGCAGTCTGTTCGCTTGCGTGAGGTTGACAATCGCATTCAGTCTGATGAGCGTTCTGCGCAGGAGCGTTTGAACAAGCTGAGGAAAGAGTACGCGGCAGTTGATTTGGAGCGTGCTGAGCTTGAGAAAACAATTGCTAGCCAGCATGAATTGGTTGCAGGTCTCGGCGCTCAGCGGCGTGATATTGAAAAACAATTAAGTGAAAAAAGTGCAAAGATAGATATTGCTAAAAGGGAATTGCGTGTATTTGAAGAAAACTTAAAGCAGTATGAAGACATGCAGTGGGAGCTGGAAAAAAGAAAGAATAAGGTTGAAAAGGAAGAAAATACGTGGAACAAAAAACTCGAGACTTCACAGCAAAAGCTTCGTCAGAAGGAAGTTGATTTGTTGCAGCGTGAGCGTGCATTGGGTTCAAAAACAGTTGTGCTGAAGGAAAATCTTGATGCATTAATTGAAAACAGAAAATTAATTGAGAATAATCTTGTTAAAATGCGTGAATCATTAGCTTTGATAAATAATGAACGCGAAGATAAATTACATGAGTTGCGTTCTGAGTTTTTGATTATGAGAAAAGAAAAACAAAAGATTGAGGGTTTGGTTGATAAGGATGTTTATGTGCTTAAGGAGAAGGAAAATGAGGTTATAAAAATGCTGGGTTTGCTTGATAAGGAGCGTCAAAAGCTTGATGCTGAAGAAAATGCTGTTGTGAAAAAAGTGCAGTTGCTTGAGCGTGAGAAAAAACAGCACGAAATTATTCACGATAAATTAGATGAACGTGAAAAAACAGTTGGTGTTAGAGAAAAAGAGCTTGAAAAGCAGGGTGAGTATCTTGCGCGCTTGATTGAAAGGCAGGGTGAGCTTAAGGAGCTTGAAGCAAATGTTAAGGAACTTGAAGTCCAGCGTAAGGAGCTTGAAGCTTGGATGCAGCGTGTTTCTGCAGAGCTTTTGATTGAACCTCCTGTTGATAAAGAAAAGCTTGTTAAGGAAGAGCCGGGTGTTGTGTCTAAGATTGAAGAAAGTCCTGAGGAAGCTTTGGAAGCAATTGCGCGTTTGCAGGCAAGGAAAGAACGCGGTCTTGCAAAAACAAGGGAAGTTGATGTTGAGGTTAAAAAAATCATTCATAAGAAAGTTCCGGTGTTGCTGAAAAAAGTCAGTCCTGCTCGGTTGAATGTTTTGCTTACAAATGCCAAAGATAAGATTAATAATGGCCAGCTTGGTGAGGCTAAGATTCTTATTCGTGAGGCTGAAATGCTTGTGAATAAAGTACGTGATTCAGAACTGCGCAGGAATTATGGCTATGACCTTAAAGAATTGAAGACTAATATGAAGCTGGCTATTCTGGCTTAGATGCTATATACTGTTTTTGTTTTCTCATCTATTTGTAAACATTTGCCGAAGAATTTTTCAGTGGCATAAATATTTGTTAGCGTGTGTGGTGTTAGTTCTGCTGGTTTTATTATGCTTCCTGCAACAAGCGGCAAGAATGGTATTAGCATGTCTGCAAGATGGGTGTCTAATGCAGCACCTGTTTGAATGTTTTGTTGTAGTTTTTGTGCTGCAATTTCCCCTATTTTTTCTGCTGGGGCCCCTTTTTCTCCAAGTGCGTCTGCGCCTATTGTGATTGGGTTTTTTTCATCGACGTCATCATTTTTTGCAAATACTGCCCAAAGTATTATTCCTGAGCCTGTACTTAATGTTGTTGCGTATTCATTCCTTATGCTTATAGGGCAAGAATAATATTTTGCAAGTTCTGTTTGTGCACTGTGTGCTTGTCGTTCTGCAACTCTTGCTTCTTGCAAGTTTGATGACGCGTGCGAAACTCCTCTTATCATCATTATTTTTCCTTGTTCTGTTAGTTTTATTGGCAGTGCTTCTGATAATTCTGCTCTTATGCCTTGCAGTGTTTTTTCTTTAATGACAAAGCGTGGCTTGATTTTGAGTATTATTTCCCCTCTGCCTGCTGGATAATATCCTCTTTTTGTAAGTTGGAATGTTATGTTTTGTGAATATTTTTTTATTTGTGGGATAAACACATTTTCAAGATAATGTGATTGCGGTGCCATTTTTACGTCAGTGCCGCCGTTTACAGTTATAGTTAAACTTCTGTCTGCAAATAATGCTGGCGGTATTAATGCTTGCAAAACAAGTGTTGTCGAGCCTGCTGTTCCTATGTCTATTTTTATGTTTTTTGAGTGTATTTGTTTTGGATAAAAAACAAGTTTTTGCGAGCCAAGTTCTGCTCCTTCTGTTGTTGCTTCGCAAAGTTTTTGTACTGCTTTTATTGCTGTTAAGTGTTGTGGCTTTAGTCCTGGTTTTTCTCTTTTTGCGCGTATGTTTTCAAGTGTAAACGGCTGTTGTGTTAATGCAGACAATGATAATGCTGTTCTTAGTATTTGTCCTCCGCCTTCTCCATAACTGCCGTCTATTGTTATCATAAAAAAGAAAAAAGAATTGGGGGTTTATAATAGTTAACTTAAAACCCAATTCCTATTGTTTGTGTAAGTTTCAATATTTCTTTATATGCATCATTTGCTTTGTCGACAAGTTTCGAGGTTGATGCAATCAGCGCTTCTCTGTCTTCTGCCAAGTTATGCTGTTTAATCCATGCAAGTGCATACATGTGACGTGCAAGAGCTGTTTCTA
>CAYPAC010000068.1:1293-2448 GCA_964408615.1 uncultured Methanosarcinales archaeon | reverse complement strand
AGTTCCCCTGTTTCTAAGTCTTGTGCGAGCTTGTCGACGTCGTTTAGTGTTTGTTCAACTTCGTCTATGCTTGCGTCTGTTGTTGTTTGTTGTTGCTGGCTTGTTTGTTGCTGGCTTGTATCTGCTGCTCTTTGTGAACATGCAGTCAGCAGAAGTAATGCAAGTATTGTTCCTATTATTAGTGTTTTGCGATTCATGCTGTTTCACCTTCCTGAAGTCCTGTTGTGAGTGTTTGTTGTGCGCGGACTGTGTTTTTTATTTCTTTTAGTGTTTGTTGTGCTTCTTTGAGTTTTTGGTGTGCTTCTCGCATTTTATCTGTTGCTTCTTTCATGTTTCCGTTTTCAATGAATGTTCTTGCTTCATCATTTAGTGTTTTTGCCTCGCTTATTTTGTTATTAAATATTGTTATTTGTGATTCAAGTGTTGTTGTGTCTTTTCCTTGTTGTTCGAATGTTTCTAATTGTTTTTGCAGTCTTTCTTGGAGTTTTTCTGCTTTAATTATGACTCCGCCGAAGCGTTCGTGTTTTATCTTGAGATTCTGTTTCTTTATTTGTTCTTTGTGTTGTTTCCAGAATTCTTTTATGTTTTTTGCTGCTTCTTTGACTTCTTTTGTTGTGCTTTGTGCTTGTATTTGTCCTTGTTTTTGCCTGAGTTTGTTTAATTTTTCTATTTTTTCATCAAAGTCTGCCATGAGTTCTGCTTTTTTGTCTTCTGTCTTGTTTGATGCTTGTATATCTTCTTTTGCTCTTTGCAGTGTTGTGAATACTTGTTCTGTTGCTCCGTCAACAAATTTTGCAGCGTGTGTTTTTGCGTCTCTTCTTGTTTTTTTGCAGTCATCGCTTTCAATGCCTTTGCAGTTTTGTGTTTTTTGTTTTAGTGATTGTAATTCTTTTCGTGATTCTTTTGCTTTTTCTCTTGCTTCTTTTAGTTCGTCTTTTGCTGTTTTGAATGCTTCTTTTGTTTGTTCTCTTTTTAGTTTTGCGCGTTCAAGAAGTTCTTTCTTTTGTGTTACTCTGTCTTCTATGGTTTGCCTTACTGATTTTGATTTTTCACTGGCTTTGTCCATTTTTTCGACAGCATCATTATCTAATTCATCTTCGTGTTCATGCGCAACTACAGAAATTGCGCTGATTAATAACAAAAATGTTAAGCTTA
>CAYPAC010000068.1:0-1283 GCA_964408615.1 uncultured Methanosarcinales archaeon | reverse complement strand
GTTATTGTTTTATAATTCATCTTTTATCCCTCCTGAATGCAATTTACGGTTGGTGTTGCTGTTTGTTTATAAACATTATGATTTTGTGCACAGTAAGATTAAAAAACAAGTATTGCTTCTCTTGTTTGTGGTGGATGAAAGAAAACAATTGATTGTTGGTATTGATCCAGGTTCTACTGTTGGTTTTGCTGTTTTTGATATTTCTGGGAAGTTGATTGAAAAGGGTGCTGTTAAGGAGCTTGGTCTTGACCAGCTTATAAAAAAAATTATTACTTTTGGCAGGGTTTTGGTTGTTGGTTGTGACAAGGCTAAAGTTCCTGATTTTGTTGCTGGTTTTGCAACAAAGCTTGGTGCTAAAGTTATTTGTCCTGATGAGGATTTGTTGGTTGATGAAAAGCGCAAGCTTGCAGAATCTGTTGCTTATAACAATAATCACGAGCTTGATGCTGTTGCTTCTGCGTTATTTGCTTTCAGAAATGTTTCTCAGTTGTTCAAAAAGATTGATGTTGTTCTTGAAAAAGATAAAAAGCAGGAATTGTCTGCTGAGATTAAGTCGCGTGTTTTGAAAAATAATGTGAACATCAAATCTGCTGTTTCTTCTATTGAGAGTGAAAATAAAAAAGTGCAAACACCTGTGTTTGACCTTCCTCAGATTGTTAAAAAAGAAAAAAAAGTTGTGCCAAAAATTAATGATGTTCAAAAGCAAAGACTTGTTCGTTTAAGTCGGGAAAAACAGGAACTTATCAGTAAATTGTCAAAAAGCTCAAAAATCGTCAGAGTTCTTGAAAAAAGAATTAAGAAGCTTGAGGACAAGCATGCTTTGGATGAAAGAATTGCTCAAAAGGAAAAACGTATTATTGCATTGAGCAGGGAGCTTGAGCAAAGAAGTACAAAAATTCAGGAATTGCGCTTGCAAAACTCAAAAATTATTGGTTTGCTTGCGAAAAGTAAGGATCACGTCATCATGCCTCGCTTGAAGACTTTGGGCTGGCAGGAATTTTCTCATCGCATTGAGCGTTTTCCTGTCGATGACAACAGCATTATTTTTGTTGATGACCCTTTCTCATTTAGTCAGCAAACGATTGATGTTATTCGGCAAAAAAACATTACTGTTTTGTCGCCGAAAAAGTTTGAGCGTAATCCTTTGGATGTTGTTGGTATTGCAATTTTGAATGTTGCCGATGTTTCTGTTGAAATTCACCCAACGCTTGCTGTTATCAAAACTTCTGATCTTGAAAAAAAGCGCAAGGAGCGTTTTTGGGTGCAGGACATTGTTCAAGAAT
>CAYPAC010000067.1:0-6868 GCA_964408615.1 uncultured Methanosarcinales archaeon | reverse complement strand
GCTGGTTCATTCGCGTCAGTTGTGGTTGTGGAAGCTTTGGTTTTTTCTTGCAATGTTTTTGTGCATGTATGTTGCGTTTTTTACTTTTTTGGATGACAAAATTGCTTTAGCTATCGCACTTTTTGCTGCTTTTTTGAAGGTTTTTCGTCCGTCTTTAATCATTCATAACTTAACTGAAATGTTTGTTTATGGTGGTTTGGCTTCTATTTTTGTTCCTTTGATGAGTTTGTGGTCGGTGAGTATATTGCTCGTTCTTATTTCGTTGTATGATGCTTATGCTGTGTGGAAGTCTCAGCACATGATTTCTCTTGCTAAGTTTCAGATGAAGGCAAAAGTTTTTGCAGGACTATTGATTCCTTATGAGTTGCCTAAGAAAGTTCGTAAAGGAGTTCCTAAAAAAATTCGCACTGCATTGCTTGGCGGTGGTGATATTGCTTTTCCGTTGTTGTTTAGTGGTGTTATTTTGAAGTCTTTTGGTTTTTGGTACGCAGTAATTGTTTCAATCACAACTTCTATTGCGTTATTTTTATTATTATATTTTGGTCAAAAAAATAAGTTTTATCCAGCCATGCCTTTTTTGGCTGTTGGCTGTTTTGTTGGGTATGGGGTTATTTTGTTGCTATGAAACTCGAAGATCATTGTAATGACTGCATTGAAAAACTTGGTCAGCCATTTAGAGAGGTGCATTTGTGGCTTGATGAGTTTGCAAGGAAGTATTCACATGAAAATAAGTACAAGCACCGTAAATTTCGTCATCATAAGGAAGGTATTGAGGAAGCGCGTAAATTGTTTGGTGACGCTGGCGCCAAAGCTGCTGAATTGCATATTCTTTCAGACAACCGTGGATGGATTCCTGACAAAAGTGATTATGACATTCCTGAGTATTCTGACTGAAAGATTTAAAAGCATCATTCGTTTCAACTGTTTTGGCGGACTAGGCAGGGAGGTTAGCCCTCTCCTGTTACTGTTAACGGGCTTTAAACAGTGCTGAAGCCGTGGAAGCAGTGCATGTCTGCAGGACAGTCTTGAACTGGACGTTGAGGTTCTGTCCGGCAGGATTATGGCTGCAGGAACCTCGTGAGAACCGGAAGGTGGCAGCGATAACTGTAGTTCTTAATGCTTGTCGGGGTGCGGAGCTGAGGAAGGTTCAAGAGCAACTGTTTTGTGGATGTGTTTCTCATTTCATGGCGTGTCCGCCGCTTTTATTTTGAATAAAATTATTAAATGCAACGTAATTCCTAACCCTAAATGCGAGAAGTAACAATCTATATTAAAGGTGAAGCATATCACGCATTAGAAGAAATTAAGTTTGGTGATGAAACTTTTAGCGATGCAATTATTCGTTTAGTTAGAAAAAGAAATAATGTCATAGAGATTTAAGAACGTTGACGGTCTAAAGGTTATTTTAGTTTAGAATGTAATCCCACCCAGGTTGCCATGTTTTTGTCAGTCGTCAATCATTCCACCCACTTGACAATTCTTGTTCATTTCTGTTGTTGTTCCGTGAACAAAATATGTTATTTGTATCATTGTACAACTATCGCTGGTTTCGCTGGCATTGCTTGTCCTGCTTTTTGTTCTTTGCTTTCTTGTTCAGCAACTATTTTAACAGTACAATTTAATTCTTGTTCGAAGAATTCTTTGCTGTCAATTAAGAACTGCAACTCTGCTTCTTGATGGCTTATATATTGTGGCATTTTTGAAGGGTCTTTTAGTATTTTTTGTACAATTCCTGAAATTTTCTCTCCGTATTTTTTTAGTTCAGTTTGCATTACTGTTCTTATTATTTCTCCTTGATTTCTTGTGTTTTTCATCTGTTCTTTTATTTTCTTAAAGAGTGTGTACTTCCAGTCTTCAGCTACAATTATTGTTGCTTCTTTTGCTTTTTGTATTTTTGCTAACTGAGTCACTGCATTAATGTCTTCAAGTGTGTTTGCTATCATTGTTTCTTGTACTTCAAGTGCGGGATTTATTTTTGTTTCTTCATGAACAGGCCACATTTCTTGCGTAATCAATCCTTGTTTTTGTAATTTCATCCAGATTTCTTCGCACAGGTGCGGTACAAATGGGGTTAATAATTTTGTTTGTGTTTCAATTATTTTGTTTATCAGCGCAGTATTTATTGTTCCTGCTCTTCTTCTTAGGTACCATTTTAACTGTCTTTGCAGGTCAAAAAATCCTGTCATGATTGCTGTTCTGTACATTGTTTCGTTCATTGCTGTTGTTGTTTTCTTTATTACTGTATTTAATTGTGATTCCATCCATTTGTCAATTGCTTTTTCAGTCGTGCCTTCTTTATTGTAATTCTCGCAGGCAAATATATACCATTGTTCAAGTTTGTTTTTAATTGTGACTGCAAAGTCTTCGTCCCAGTCTACGTCTGCCAGTTCTTCCCCCCCAGAAAGTATTGTTATTCTTGTTATGTCTGGTGTGAACGTTTTTACTAGTCCTCGTAAGTTTTTGACATTGCCTTTTGATTTTGACATTTTTGCTTTTCCTATTGTAACGTAGCCGTTGACACCGATTCCTTTTGGCCAGTGTTCTTCGTTAAATATTGCAGTGTGATTAAAAAGATAAAACGCCAAGTGATTTTGTACTAAGTCTTTTCCTGAGTTTCTGAAATCTACTGGGTACCAGTACAAAAATTCTGCTCTCATTTGGTCTAATAATGTTTTTTCTATTTTTATTTCTTTGATGTCGCCTTTTCCTAAGAAGATGTAATCAAATAATTTGTCATTTATTTTTGTGACAGGAATCTCGTCAATCAGATGCGCTATGGTATAATATGCAGGATACAGCGTACTGTCTGACAGGCTTTCTATGACCCATTTTTCATCCCATGGTAGTTTTGTTCCTAATCCTAATTCTCTTGTGCATGCCCAGTCTTTTAGCCAGTCAATGACGTGCTCAAATTGTGGTCTTATTTTTTCTGGGTAAAGTTTCAGTTCAGATAATGATTTCATTGTTTTTTGTTTCCATGTTTGGCTTCCGTATGCCAAAAACCATTGGTTGTCAACGAGTTTGACGTGGCATTGTGTAAGGCATCTGCAGACTACTTTTCCTGCTAAATCATACAACACTGTTGCTTTTTTTTCTGCAACAAAATCTTTAATAATTTCTTTTTTTGCTTCTTGTACTGTTTTTCCGGCATATTTTCCTGTTATTTGTTTTAGTATTCCTGTGTGGAATTCTTTTTTGTAGATTTCTTTTGTTGCTTCTTCAAGTTTTTCATCGTTTTGTGTTTTGATGTTTAGTTTTTTGCAGATTTCTATTGCAGGATGCTCTCCATATCCTTCAACTTTAATTAAGGATACTGGTTTTATTTCTCTTGCTTTTTCATCTGTTTTTTGCAGGTCAGCTAATGCCATCCAATCATATGGTGCGTGTGATGGAACTGACATTACAATGCCAGTGCCGTGTTCTTCGGTTACGAATGTTGCTGGTAAAATAACAATTTCTGTTCCTGTTGAAGGGTTTGTGCAAGTTTTGTAAATTAATTCTTTTCCACTTATATTTTTTATTTTTTTAACAGTATGTTTTTGGTCTGCTAATTTTTTTAGTGCTGGTTCTGTTATTATCCATTTTTGTCCATCAACATCAGCTTCAACATAATTTATTTGTGGGTTCAGCCACATATTGGTTACTCCATAGATTGTTTCTGGTCTGAATGTTGCTGCTGGCAAGATTAAGTCATTGTGTTTAAACAATAACAGCGTCATTTCTTCTGGTGTTTCTCCTTCGCCTTCTGCGCGTGCATGGTCTCCTACTGGTATGTTTTCTTTTGGGCACCAGACAACCGGGTGTTCTCCTTGTATTACATAATTTCCTTCTTTTAGTTTGTTGAACTGCCATTGTATGAATTTTGAATATTTTGGATTGATGTCTGTTGTCACAAAATTTCTTCTCCAATCAACAGAAATGCCAAAGTCTTTGTAGTCTTGTTCTGCTGCTTTACCGAATGTTTTTATCCAGTGTTCTGGTGTTGTGAATTTTTTTATTTCTTCGTCTTTGAATCCTGAGTCTTTTAGTATTTGTATTTGTTTTTCTTCATTTTCTGCCACTCTTTTTGCTGCTGTTTCTATTGGGCTTCCTGTGGCGTGCCAGCCTTGTGGGAAAAGGACATTATAACCTTGCATTCGTTTGTATCTTGCAAATGCTTCTACTCTCATGAGTGTGTATGTGTGTCCTACATGAAGATATCCATTAAGATAAGGATACGGGAATGTTACAAAGAATTTTTTTCTGCCAGAATCTGCATTCGCTTCAAATATTTTTCTTTTTTCCCATTCTTTCTGCCATCTTTGCGCTATGTTTTTCCAGTCGAGCATTTGACAGTATATTAGAAAGCGATTTATAAATATTCTGCCAATTATTTCTCGTCGAGACAACTATTTTTTTCCGGATTAACCGAAAGCTTTCCGGCAAAATATCATTTATTCGGAAATCTTCCGGCTGAGCCGTAAACTTTACGCCACCACCGGAAAGTTTTCAGTTTTTCTTGCACAATGCATATTATAGGGAAGGCGGTTAATAATCGTAACTTTGTTGTTTAAACCGCCTTCACTTATTAGTGGAAGAGATTACTCTAATTGCCGCTTATAACATGCGAAAATTAATCTCTTCCACTATAAGAACAATAAAAAAATAAAAAATGTGCCGGCGTAGGCAAAACGTAAAGCCGCCAAGCTGAAACCTTGGTATCCATAAGGGTTTCGGGGTTCAAAAAGCTTTCGAATTTCAAGAATTCGAAAGTGCTCACGAAGCGCCTTGATATGTATCAATCGGCGGTTAGTGACACTTGCGGTTTTCCGTGAGTTTGAAACTCCCCGCGCCGGCGCGCTTTTTAACAAGATTTTATTTTTGTTTACCAGCAAGTATGTCTGTTTTTTCAATCGTTGTACTAATTGTTTAGAAAGCAATTTATAAATGTTGTTTCCACACATTTTTAAACTCACGTCTGTCGGTTATCCGTGTATGACCATCATTCATCGTGCTGAACTTGAGGAAAGAGTGCGGGATATTCAGAGGATAAAGTCTGAATTTTATGTTGGTACAAAACAGGCATACGAATATCTTAAACTAAAGCAGCGCGTGGGAGATAATAAAACCCTTGCTTGTAACACTATTAACTGTGCGCTAAAAGATGGTGCTTATTATCTTGCGACTCCAGAAAGACTTCATGCTATGAATAAGATTTTTATTGATGCACAATCGGTCTTTTTAGGTTTTGATGCTTTTCAAGATGAAGCAAGTGTTAAACAGCGCAGAGATTTATTAACATTTTTCGAGAGCTATACTTCATTATCAGAAGCTACTGATTTTGAAGATGCAGATGTTGTAGTGCAGCATATTGGTGGTATGGATGATGTTTTTAAACGAATAAATATTGTAGGTATGCGCTCAGATAAAGATGCCTTTTATTTTGTGCGAGATGAATTTATTCCAGGATCATTGCCTGAACTTCAACCACACGAAATTTTTGATGTGCGGCAAGAAATCGGTGAATATTTTGATTTTGCTGAATGGTATCACGATTTTTATGGCTGGTTTGATAGGTACAACAAGCAGGAATTTTTGGCAATGGCAAGCGCAGAGCTTCTTAAAAAAGATCGTGCTGATGGAGTCTTCCAGTTTAGGCGATCAATAATAGAGGTTATGTTGCCTGATTTGTTGGCATGCACGCGTGCTGAAGCGCCGGATAAAATGTATGCAAAAATTATTGATTCTGTTGAAGATGATATGAAGACTTCTCGTGATCTTGCTTCTCCGAAAGAAGGTGCATTTTGGCCAGATGGTATTCCGTTATATGCTGACAAATTGAGGTTTGAGAGGTTTGTTCGTTTCTTGTTGTGTGCTGAAAAAAGTTATGTTATGAAGTATATCAAGGCATATTTAGGCGGAAAAGAAAAGCAGCGTGACTAAAACCCTTTCTGTTTTTTCAATCGTTGTACCAATTCTTTGCAAATAAGTGGTGTACCATTAGCAACAACATACCTATATGGCAGTTGTACCGACTCGTTTTTTCCTGTTGCAATTTCAAGACCATCCTGAAATCTTAGTTCGCTTAATTTCTTTCCTTGCAAAATTTTCTTGGCAACAAACACTGCATTGTCTGTTGCCATTTGTTCTTTTCCTAAATTTCTTCTTTGTGATTTTTTTATTTTTATTTCATTTGTTCTTTCTTTCGGTGGGTTGTCTCCTAATATTCCTCCGAATACAAAATACTTGAATTTTTTTGCATCATTTGTTGTTAATTCTTTGTCTGCATTTGGATCAAGCACGCAGACATCATTCAGTTTCATCTTGTTGATTGATTTCTTAAATACTGTTGCGTATTTCTCTAATTTCTTGCTTACAGCATTTGTCACCCACAAATTTTTCTTTCCAACAATCTTAGAAATGTGTTTGTATTCAATCACACACCATGGATAAACTTTTGGTTCTAAGTGTTCGATGATGAAGGTCATGTTCACAATAATTTTTCTGCATATTTTAATGATTGCTTCACATCTTCCAGTTCGAGATTTATGGTCAGTTTATATTCTTTTAATAAGTCAATGAATTCACCAAGTGGCAAACCTGCAATTTTTGTTGCTAATCCTAAGCTCGCTTTTTTTTCTTTGTAAAGTGTGAGCGCTTTCATAGTTTTTCCGTTTTTGAATATCATTTATTTTTCTTTATTTTTTCTCTTAATTGTTCGCAATGTCCTCGTTCTACCCAGCAGCATTCAAGGAATATCCATAAGTACAGTGCCAGAAATCCGAATAAAAAAAATACTAGTCCTTCCCATAATGTTTTTTGAACAACTATGTATGCTGATGCAATGATTAGTCCGAGAATGAGTGTTGCTTTTAGTATTTGAATGTTG
>CAYPAC010000066.1:0-6918 GCA_964408615.1 uncultured Methanosarcinales archaeon | reverse complement strand
TCGTCATGTTTTTCTTTTTTTTGTTGATACGCTTCGTTAGCATCGTTAACTGACTTTTCTATGTTGGTGCATTCTTGCGGTATTGTTGTTGCTTGTGCGCATTTTTCTGTTTCTTGTTTGCTGGCTTGTTCTAGTTCTATTTTGTTTTCGTTTTGTTGTTGTAATAGTTGTTGTAGTTCTTTTTCAAGTTGTTCTTCTTTGTTATCGCATTGTTTTTTGTCAGTGTCAGATTTTTCTTGTTCTTGTTTTAGTGCTGTTTGTGCGTTTAGGCATTCAGGTGAAAGTGTTGGTGTTACAGGTGCAGGTTGTATTTGTGGTTTTGGTTCTTCTACTTGCGGAATTTGTGGTGGTGTTGGTTCTTCTACTTGTGGTGGGCATGCTAAGTCTGTTCCATCGCAGTCTTGGTCTATGCCATCACCGCAGGTTTCGTTTGTTGGTGTTCCTGGTTTTTCTGAACAGTCAGTAGTCTTAAGTAGGCCGTCGGTGCATGTTGTTATTCGTATTCCTTGGCGAGTGCAAGCTCCCTTGCCTACACTGCATTGTTCTTGTGATGTAAAACCTTCATCTGTTTGGCCATCACAATTGTCGTCTTTCTTGTTGCACTCTTCTGTTTGTGGCATTACTGGTGTTTGTATAATTACCATAGTGCCGCGTGTTGGTGAATCTGGATTTGTATCACATCTTTTTATTGTTGGTCTGCAGTGTGCGATGTTTGGAGCATCATTTAGGATTTCATCAGGAATGCCTTCATCTGTTTTGCCGTCTCCGTCATCGTCTTGTCCGTTGCAAATTTCTTGGGTTGTTTGGACTAATGCTGTGGGTGGTGCTACTGGTGCTGCTTCTTTACTTAAGGACTCACATTGTTGTATGCATTGTTTGTTTTGTTCTATTCTTGTGGTTATTTGTTCTTTTTCTTGTGTTAGTTTTGTTGTTGTTGTTGTGTCTTTTTTTATCCAGAGTGTGTGGGTTGGTGGTTGTGTAGATATTGTGCGAGTCAGCGGCTCTGTAGTACCGCTTTGCTCATAGCCTGTTGGTTGTTGTCCTGGAGGTAGTAATTGTATATCAAGTATTTTGGTTTCTTCTTCTGTTTCTTTAACGCAAAAGGCGATTAATTGTGCACCATCTTTGGTAGGTAACGCTTGTTTTTTGTATCCTGGGCATTTGGTAATATATTCTGCATATGTTCTAGCAGGTAATAGCTGTATATCGCTTATGCTTTTTGGTCCTTTTTTAACGCAAAGCAGGTATTCTATAAGATATGGGTAATTAATTCCTCCGCTAAGTTTAATTTGTGTGAAAGCCATTCTGTTTTTTTCTTCTTCATCATTTTCGCACTTTTTCTTGTTTCTTTCCCCCGCATATTTTTGGCTATACTTGTTTTTTATTTTATCTATATCTGTTAGAGTATCTTTAGAATTAATAGCGTCTTGGTAATCAATAGGAACAGATAAGACACGAAAGTATGCGTTTGTTATTAATTCTGTATTTATTTGTGGGGTTATTTCTTTTAGTCTGTTTTCATCATCTGTTGTGGTTCCACAATTTTTAATGCATGTGTCTATTAATGCTCTATCTGTTTTTTCAGCCAGTGTTGCTTTACCAGTAATTCCTAAAAACTTTCCTGTTATGGCATTTTTCCACCCTACTGCTTTTAGAAAGAAATTTCTTGGTTTATAGATTGAATTTTCATCTGGTCGTATTGCGTCGACAATGATTGAGAATAGTAGTGTTAATGATATTAATAATGAGAGAATAATAACAATGCGGTTTGTTTTCACTGAGTACACCTCTCTTTCATAAAACAGTGTAAAACAACTACTACTATTTAAATGTTTTTTTTTTTATCTCTTTTAGTTTGAGTATGATTTTCGTTATTTTTTCTTGATTTTCAGTGAGGTATTGTTCTTGAATCATGAATCCTTCGTATGAGATTCTGTTTCGGTAATCTTTTATTTGTTGTAGGAATTGTCGTGTTTGTTCGTCAAAACTGTATTTTCTTGCAACGTAATCAATTAATTCTTGGTGTGCTCCTTCTCCTTTAATTTTTATTCCTTTTTGGAGTGTTATTGCTTCTAATAGTTTGTGAATGATTTCGTAGTAATCAACAAGGCTGTTGGTTGGATAAATTGTTATTTCTGTTTTTTCTAATCGTTCTAATGTTATTTTTGCCATGGTCACTAATGATTGTGCTTTTTGTTTGTCTGGTGTGATTTTTTTTATCATTTGTATCCTTCTAAGAATCCGTGAAGTGTGCTGCCGTTTATAATGTTATTCTTTAGTTCTTTGGAGTATGTTGTAAAATTATTATTAAAGTGTAATTCAATTTTTCGCCCGATTTTTTTTTCAAATGGTTGTATTTGTAGTTCTTTTTTATTGCTTTCAACAAATATGTCGACGTCACTTTCTTCTGTATCTTCTCCGCGCTGGTAACTGCCAAAGAGCACTATGCTTTTAGGCATTAGTTTTTCTTCAATGTAGGAGATGATTCCTGAATCGATTAATTCGCTTAAGTTGTATATTTTTTTGTATCTTATAAACAAAATATTGTTTCTGTTGGCTTTGTAAAGCGGGAAGGTTCTTTTTCCTTTTTTTTCTAGTGTTTTAGTGATAATTCCTTGTTTGACTAATTTTTGTAAATTATGCTTGACTGATGTGTGCGCTATCTTGATTGAATTGCTTATTTCTTTAAGCGTGTGGTCTTTAGTTGGCTGGCAGTAAAAAACTTCAGCAGTTAGTTGTATACTACTTTTTTGTAACATGTGTTACATAATTATAACATACACTATATTAATGTTTCGTTTGCGGTCCTTAGAGTTATCCATTTCACTGGACAATTATAGTGCCCGCTACATTCCAATTTTCATTTGTAGTGGGTAAGTTATTCTTCATTGATTGTTATTATTGTTTTGCCGATTATTATTTTATCTTTGTTGTACAATATATTCTTTGTTGTGTTCTATCAGCATTTTTAATATTTCGTTGCCAAAAAAGTTTGCTAATATTTCTGTGTCTTTCGGCAGGCACTTGCCTTTTATTCCGTCGCGCGCTTCCTTGATATCAATGTTCCATTTTGTGTTTGCTGTTTTCCTTAAGTGTTCAAAATCAATTCCTAATCTGTCACAGCTTTCTTTGTAGTTTTGTGCGATTGCTATTTCTGCAAATCTGTGTGTGTTTTCTAAGAGTTTGCTTAGTGCTGCTATTTGCAGTGTTGTTGTTGTAATAAGCTCCATAGGCATGAATTGTGTGTAAAACTTTAGTGCTCTTTCTTTCGCACGCTCATCATCGGCTCCAAGAACTCTGTTTAAATTAAACACTCTGTGTTTTGCGTCATTTGGGTTGAATCTGTGTGGGAAGATTACTATGTCTCCTTTTTGTGAACAAATTTTTTTTATTTCATTTATTTTTGCAGGGTTTATTGTTGATTCGATTGAGATTAGCGCGTTTGTTGTAGAAATTTTATTCAACACTTCTATGACTTGTTCTGTCATATAAACCGCTATTATATATACATCGCTTTCTGGTATTTCTTTCCCAGCATTGTATCCTTTTTCTCGTAATTCTTTAACGCGTTCTTCATTAACATCTACTCCAAAAACTTTTTTTCCCTTGCAACTAATATCGTCGTAGATTGCTGTGCCTATTTCTCCAAGTCCGATGATTGTTATTGTTTCGTCTGGCATCGTGTGTGTTTTTGTTGTTTTGTTTTTAAAGTTTTATGTCATTATCTTTAAATAATAGTGTTTCTAAAAAGTAGTCATGCCTATTTCAGGGCAGTTTAAAAAAGCTTTTTTCAGTCTTATTGTAGGGGGAGCTGTTATTTATGGTGGTTACAAAATTAATTCTATTGAGCGTCGTGTTGAGCAAGTTCAGTCTGTAAGTCGTGTTGATGATGGCAGGATTGTATCTTTGGAGGATTCTGTTGAGGATTTGTCAAAGAAGCATAACAAGGATGGTGTTCGCATGGCTATTGATGCTACTTTGCGCGTGCATTTGTTTAGTGATGATGTGTTTTTGGGCAACGGTTCTGGAGTTGTTGTTTACAGTGAAAAAAACAAGAATGATAATTTTGATAATTATTTGTTGACTGCGGCGCATGTTGTGATGAATGATTCTCCTGATAAATCTCCTAACTCAAAATTTATCATCATGCTTGACCAGTATGTTGGTCTTGTTCCTTATTTGTCCTTTATCGGTTATGTTCGTGCATCAAATGAAACAGCTGATTTGGCTGTTGTTTATTTTGAAAGTTCTGAAAAGCTTCCTGTTGTTAGGATTGCTTCAGAAACAAATATTGCCGGTATTCAGACTGCTGATGATGTTTATACTGTTGGCTGTCCGCTTGATGAGCCTCCTTTGAGGACTTGCGGGGAATTGTTTGCTAAGAATCGTGGTGGTGATAACAAAACTTTTTGGACGCTGACAACGCCCGTTGTGTTTGGTAATTCTGGCGGTGGTGTTTTTGATTCAAAAGATGAGCTTGTTGGCATTATCGTGCAGGGGGGAACTCTGGAATACAGGGTTGGTTCTACTTTTGTTTTTGAAATTCCTACTTCACACCCTGCGTTTATGTCGCATTTACTTGGTTTTCAGGACTGGCTTGAGAAGGAAAATCTTGGTTTTCTGTTAAGAAAAGAATGAACGAAAGTTTTATAAACATTTATCACGTCCATTAATGATTAAAGAGGTGTATGATGAATTTGAAGAGTTTTGTCGTGTTATTTATTGTTCTGACTCTTTTTGTAAGTGTTATTAGTATTGTTTATGCTGGTTCTTCTTCAGGCAGTTCTGGCGGTATTCGTACGCGTCTTGAGCGTTTGTCTGATCCTTTTAGTCGTCAGAAATATTTTGGTGCTGGTTATGAAAAGCCTGTTTTTGGTTATGGCAAGAAGGATGCTTCTACTGGTATGGGTAAGGGTGCTTTTGGTGCAAAGGGCGTTAGTGCAAGAAATAAGCTTTACAATTCTTTGTATTTGTTCGGTCGTGATCCTGCTCGCGTGAGTCATTTTGATTCTGCTTGGAAGGGTTCTAAAATTATTGACAAAATTATTTATTTGAATCCTGTTATTTCTGTTGAAAAGGATAACAAGGTTACTGCTGCTGATGGTTTTGTGCGTTTGTTGAGTCAGGAGTATGAGCAGAATGCGCGTTTGCCGTATAGCGAGGTTCATGTTACTGTTGTTAATGCTCCTCCATCAAGTGCAAATAAGATTGCTGCTGCTTGGCTTGTTGATGAGGATACTGGTTATGTGTTTCCGTTGGGTGAGTTTTGGATTAATTTGCGTGGCACTGGTTCTTTGTCTTACAAAGTTTACCAGTTTTTTGGTGTGTATGATACTTTTGTTATAACTGAAGAGGATTTGAATTCTCAGTCTCCTTTTCCAAGTGAGGATATTTTATTAGTTGGTGATTTGAAATGATGCGTTACGTTGTTGCAATAATGCTGGTTGTTTTGAGCGTTAGTGTTTTTGCTGAGATAGTTACTGATTATCGTCTTGTTCCTCAGCATCCAAGGGGTGTTGAGCGTGTTACTAATTATGATCCGAGGATTCAAAATTATGGTTGGGAAGAGGTTGTTTATCTGGCTCCTGTTGAGGATACTCCTATTATTGCTCGTGGTTATTCTGAGCGTGTTCCTATTGGTACTGCGCGTGTTTCTTCAACTCAGTACAGTATTCGCAATCCAAATTCTCCTCAGGCAGGTGCTACTATTAAGGTGCGTAATTTGGAAGCAACGTATGATAAGTATAAGGGTGCTAAATTGTATGAGGGCTGGCTTGTTGATGAGGATACTGGTTATTGGTTGAGTTTTGGTGTTTTTTATACTGATAATTTTGGCAATGGGCGTTTGAACACAGCTACGTCTCGAATGCCTGAAAAGCAGAAATTGTTTCACAATATTGATTTTTATGATGCTGTTGCTGTGACGCTTGAGGATTATCCTGACAGTGATCCAAGGCCGTCGGGTGATGTTGCGTTGTATGGCAATATTGTTCGCAAGAAATTGTTTGTTCCTGAGCCTACTGTGCAGAATAAATTGCAGGGTGTGCAAAAGTATTATCCAACAAGTTCTTATGCTAATACTGTTGCTCAAGTGCCTCCTGAAAAGCTTAAGGCGCCTGAAAGAAAGTATGTGTATGACTGGATGTTGAGGCAGTGGGTTTCGAGATAGAGAACAATTAATTTATTCAAGTGGAATGCGTTTTAGTTCATTATGTCTTTTCATGTTTCATCAACATTCTATTCACGTGCACTCGTGCAACATCTTTTGAGAACCAGTGTTTTATTTTTTTAAACAATCGCGGATCTTTGTAGTTTTCGCCAAGTATTGCTGCTGCTAAATGTTTGTATTCTATTGCTATTTCTCTTTTTGGTGCGTACGTGCTTGCAGGTGTTGTTTTTGATAATGCTTCTAATACTTTTAAGTCATCCGGCAGTGCGGCTAATACTGGAATGCCTGTTGCTTCTTCAATTTGTTCTACTGATAGCTCAAAGTTTTTGTTGTGGATTTTGTTCAATATTAATCCTTCTATGGGTGTGTTTCGTTCTTTTGCTGTTTTGACTGCGTGTATTGTACAGCTTAGTGTTGGGTGGTCTGGGCTTGTTACGACGAATAGTTTGTCTGATGCTATCATTGTTGATAATATTTCGTCATTGAGATTGGGCGAGCTGTCTAATAATATTATGTCATAGTGTTCTCTTAATGGATACAGTTTTTGTTTGAGTTTGAATATTCTGACTGATTTTTTTGTTAGCGTTCCTGCAATGAAGTGAAATCCAAGTTCGTGTTGTTGTATTGTTTCTTCTATTTTTATTTTGTCTATGAGCGCGTCGTGCAGTGTATGTTCTGGTTCTGTTATTCCTAAATGCAGTCCTAAGTTTGGTGCTGTGAAGTTTGTGTCTACTAATAATATTTTTTTT
>CAYPAC010000065.1:0-7082 GCA_964408615.1 uncultured Methanosarcinales archaeon | reverse complement strand
GTGTATTTTGAAAGCCAAGCTTTTTGTGCTGCTGTTGTTTTTGATGCGCAAACAAATGAAGTTGTTGAAAAAAAATACATAGCAACCAGAGCACCTATGCCTTACATTCCTGGCTTTCTTGCATTTCGCGAGGGTCCTTTAATTATTCAGGCATATTATGATTTAGAACACGAACCGGACTTGCTTATGATTGACGGCCACGGCATTGCGCATGCAAAAAAGTGTGGGCTCGCAACTTTTGTTGGCCTTGAGCTTCATAAGCCCACGATTGGTGTTGGCAAAAACTTGTTGATTGGCGACATGCAGGATGACAAAATTTTTGTTGATGACGAACTGCGTGGTGTTGCTGTTAAAACCCGTGATTTTGCGCGTCCTGTTTTTGTTTCCCCTGGAAATCTTATTGATGTTGAAACTGCCGCAGTTATTGCAAAAAAGTGGGTTTTTCCGCCTCACAAGCTTCCTGAGCCATTGCATGCTGCGCACAAGTTTGCAAAAAAGACTGCATTAAAAATAAGCGGTGGTCTTCAAATAAATGAAGGTGAGGAGATTGAAGCAGTGTCTGAAGAAGAGCGTTTGGAAAAAGAATTTGGAGTTAATACAGGGAGTGTTGTGTAGAAACCCTTAAAAACCAGTTCTTTACTCGCTTGTTTGATGTTAATAAAAAAAGTCCGCCTCCATAATATTCGTAGTTATGTTGATGCTGAAATTTCTTTTAGTGAAGGCAAGACTTTAATTGCTGGCGACATTGGTGCTGGCAAGTCTACAATTCTTCTCGCTGTCGAATTTGCTTTGTTTGGTTTTATTAAGGGTGATATTTCAGGGAGCATGCTTTTGAGGCATGGCTGGAATGAGGGTTTTGTTGAATTAACATTTATTATCACCAATCAGGAAATAATAATCCGCAGAACATTAAAGCGAACATCAAGCAGTATTGTGCAGGATTCTGGTTTTATTGTTAAAAATAATGTGAAAGAAAATTTAACAGCAACAGAACTTAAAGCAAAGATTCTCGAACTGTTGGGTTATCCTGAGGATTTGATGACTAAGAGCAAGAGTCTTATTTATCGATACACAATTTATACTCCGCAGGAAGATATGAAAAGTATTTTGTTTGGTGATGTTGAAGAACGCCTAAACATCATTCGCAGAATTTTTGGAATTGACAAGTACAAACGAGTGAAGGAGAATTGCAGTGTTTATGCTAAAAGTTTGAGAGAGGAGTTGAGAGAGCTTGCTGGCAGAACTTTTGATTTGGAGGATAAAAAGTCCAGATTGAAATTATTGGAAGCAGAGTTTTTTTCTGCTCAAAAAGACGTTGTTAACATCGAACCTTTGCTTGTTAAATCCATATCTGCAACTGAAAATTGTCGTCATTTGCTGAATGATTGTGAACAAAAAAGAGTGTTGTTGCTGGATGCTAAAAAACAGCAGGATTTTTGTGTTGTTTCACTGCAGCAGTTGCAGGGCGAAAATATGCGGCTTGAAAGTGAACAGAAACAAACGACTGAAAGAATTTCTGGTTTGAATGCAGAGCTTGACTTAAATTCTGTTGAGGATTTATCATCAATAAAACAATTGATTGCTGATAAAAAATCTGAACTTTTTGTGCTTGATAAAGAGCGCACGTCTTTGATTTCCAAAAATGCAAATTCTGCTGCATTGGAAAAAATAAGTTCTGCGCTTGTGGAAAAAATTAAGTCGATAAATACCTGTCCTTTGTGCTTGCAAAAAGTTTCTGGTGAGCACAAACATTCTATAATGTCTGCGGAAAATTCAAAAATTCTTGCTGCACAGCAGGAGTGTGAAAAGAGTGTTTTTCTGCAGGTTGAGATTGATAAAAAGATTGTTTTGATTAAGTCAGAGATTGAGAGTCTGATTGTAAAGGAAAAGAGCGCTGAATTATTGCAGGTAAAACAACAACACATTATTGAGTGTGGCAAAAGACTTTCTTTGATAAATGACAGGATTGCTCAGATTATGGCTGAATCAAAACAATTGCTTGAAAAGAAATCTTTGTGTGAACAAAACATAGGCGTATTTGGTTTTGCTGAACAGGAATATCTGAAAAGTAAGTCTGCTCTTGATGTCGCTTTGGCAGAGCAAAAAAAGATTGAGATTGCGTTGAGTGTTGCCAGAGAAAGAAAGAATAATGCTGAAAAGAACAAGCTTTTGCTTGAGAAGGAAGTTAAAGAAAAAGAAGCTGTTCTGGGCAGGATTATTGTTTTGAAAAAAACTCATGATTGGCTGGTTGATTGTTTTTCTCCTCTTGTTGAGCTGATTGAGAAACAGGTTCTTGCAAGGGTGTATTGGCAGTTTAATGAATTGTTTCAACAGTGGTTTGGTTTATTGGTTGATGATGAAATGTTTTCTGCGCGTTTGGATGATGGTTTTGCTCCTGTGCTTCAGCAGAATGGTTTTGATACAGTTGCTGAAAACTTGAGTGGTGGTGAAAAAACTGCCTGCGCGCTTGCTTATCGTCTTGCATTGAATAAGGTTATTAATGATGTTATTACTTTGATTCAGACAAAGGATTTGTTGATTCTTGATGAGCCTACTGATGGTTTTAGTGATGCACAGCTTGACAGGGTGCGTGATGTTTTGAACTATCTTGGCTTAAAACAGGTTATTATTGTGAGCCATGAGCATAAGGTTGAAGGCTTTGTTGATGCAATTATTCGTTTGCAAAAGCAGGCTCACATGACTGGCGGCGTGGAAAGTTTTATATAGAGCATCGTCAACAATATTGACGGGTAGTCATATGAAAAAAGTCTGGTGGGTTGGGATAATACTTTTGTTGCAGTTTGTTTACGCGCAGGAGTCTGAAACTTTTTTCATTACGATTTCTCCTCAAAAGCAGACAGTTGTTGCTGGAGAGACTGCAGTTTATGATTTAACTATTCTTAATGATGGTATTAATTCACAGATTTTTGAGGTGTATTCTCCTGATGTTATTTGGGATGTTAAAACTGATAGTTCTTTGTTTGTTGGAGGAAAACAGGAGTTGAGGACAAAATTATTGATTAGTCCTTTGAGTGTTAATTCTGGCTTGTATGGCGTGCCTGTTGTTGTCCGCAAGGTTGGCGTTTCTGAATCTGTCAAACAGACTGTTTTTTTTGAACTGCAGTCAAATACTCCTGCTTTAATGAGTTATTTGCCTGCATTCCGCGGAAATGCATCCATGCCTAAAAAAATTGAGCCTGGTAAAGAAGCAACTATTGCTTTGACTCTTGAAAATTTGAACAGGCGTAATTTGAGTGATGTTAGTGTTAAAGTAAGAAGTGTTATTCTGAATAAGGATTATGTGACTGCGCTCGAGCCTCGTGAACGAAAAGCATTATCTTTTTCTGTTGTTGTGGGTAAAAGTGTTGCTCCTCAGAAAGATGTGTTAAGAATTCATCTTATAAAAACTGAGAATGACAAGTCTTACCAGTATGAAGTTCAGCCTTTGGAGTATGAAATTGTTGCTGTGGAGAATGTTGTTGTTTCTGAGTTTTCTGAGGATGAATTTTTTAAAAAAACTGTTGGTGCAAGAATTAAGAATAATGGAAATGTTCCTCAACAGGGTGTTTTTGCAAAAAAGATGAATTTTTTTAAGCGTTTGTTTTCTCAGGCAAGTCCTGAAGCA
This sequence comes from uncultured Methanosarcinales archaeon, assembly GCA_964408615.1. Classification (GTDB taxonomy): domain Archaea; phylum Nanobdellota; class Nanobdellia; order Woesearchaeales; family ARS49; genus JACQMU01. The sequence goes on along the minus strand of CAYPAC010000065.1, from coordinate 3,457 downwards.
GAAGTTGTTAAGGGTATTTATTCTTGGTCTGTGCCTTTGGATGTCAGCGAAGAACGCACTGTTAGTGTCGTCACGAATTATCGCCCTGTTGCATTTACAATAATTACTGCATTGCTTGTTTTTGTGCTGTACTTGGTCTTTCGCTCTCCGTTGCACATTCGCAAGACAGCAGGTATTGTTTCAACAAAGGAAGGCGGCATTTCTGAATTAAAAGTTCGTCTTAATATTAAAAATCGTTCACGCAGAGATATTAAAAATATCAACCTTATTGATTTGGTTCCTAAAATTGCTGATGTTAATCGTCATTTTGAATCATCTGCGAGTGCGCCTTCTGAAATTGTTAAGCATGACAAGCGAGGCACTTTATTGAAGTGGACGATTAATTCTTTAGATGTTGGTGAGGAATACATTTTGAGTTATAGAATGACTTCCAAATTCAGCATTCTTGGAGGCACAACTCTTCCTGTTGCTGTTGCAAAGTTTGTTGATGCTGAAGGCAGGGAAAGAACAACATCTTCCAATAAGTTTAAGGTTAAACTGCAAAAGTGAACAAAAGCTTTAAAAGAACTGTTCTTCTCAATAGCCACATCCCCGCGTAGCTCAACGGCAGAGCGTTCGGCTGTAGAGCAGTCGCCCACAGACAATGCACTTTTGCTTGGAATGAAAGTGGGTCAGCGCGTTGAGCCCGAAAGGTTCCCGGTTCGAAACGAAACAGTGTTTTGCACTTTTCGAGAAACTCCGGGCGCGGGGATGATTTTTTTCACTGGTCATTGGACAATTGCTCACGCAGGCTATTTAAACACAGGAATCTTATAGCAAGCAAATGACTGAAAAAATCAAAGCAAATAACACATTGGTTGTTTTTGAAGACAAACAAATCAGAAGAAAATGGCATAATGACCAATGGTATTTTTCTGTTGTTGATATAGTTGTAGTTTTAACAGAACAAACAGATTTCCAGACCGCAAGAAAATATTGGAATAAACTTAGTCAAAGATTAAGAGAAGAGTCTTGAAATAAGAATAATTTTTATAATGTGAATGCATAACAATCATAATTTATGAAGAAAGTTCTGATTACTGGTGCAAAAGGAATAATTGGGCAAGTGCTTACTGAAGGGTTAAGAAATTATCACATAACGCCAGTTGATCTTCCAGAAAAAGATGTTAGAGATTATGATGCGTTATACAGACTTGCTGCTGGTAAAGATACTATTGTTCACTTAGCATGGAATACCAAAACTGACAACATCGGTAGTGGCAGGATTGATATTAATAATTCGCTTATGTTCGAGAACGTATATCGTGTAGCTTTAGCGCGCAAACAACGAGTTATCGTTGCATCATCTGTTCATGTAGATACTTTTTCTGAATTACAAAAGAGTGAAATGTTATCACCTGACAGAGATCCAACTCCTGATAGCCCGTATGGCGCACACAAGATATTTTTAGAGAAACTTGGGTTATGGTATGCCTGTAAAGGTTTAGAAGTTATTTGTATAAGGTTTGGAGGAGTTTACCGATTAAATCAAAAACCCCAAAATGACATGTCTGTTGTAGGTTTAAGTCATCCAGATTGTGTAAATCTCATCACTAAATGTATTGAAGCTAAATCTGTTCCAAATAATTTTGTAATCGTGTATGGCGTTTCAGATAATAAAAATAGAATCCATAATTTGACTAATCCTTTTGGTTGGAAGCCGAAACTTAATGCTGTAGAGTTTTACAGGATTACTGATAGAAAGTTATAGAATATTCTTTTTTCATTGATTAAAGTCTGAAAAATTTTTCAGAATGTTAAAGATATATTTTGCTAAGGCAAACTTTTTGTGTTCGTTTTTCAATTCTATTTTTAGTTTATGCTTAGATAAATTGCTTGGTGCTGGTACAAATGTTATTTTGTAACCAGCACCTAACACTTTTTTAAAAATGTATTTTGTTCTGGCTATATGATAATCTGAAGTCACTACTGTTATGCTCTTCCAATCACGTGGCAAGAGAATGCGAATCTTTGTTAGGTATGCATTGCCGATTGTATCTTGTGATTCGTTTTCAAGAAGAAGATTATTTTTGTTAAATCCTAAATATACTGCGTAGTCTTTCATTACTTCAGCTTCTGTTTTAGGCGGTGGATATTTAGATAAAAAACTGTATGCACCAGAAAGGATTATGCGTGGTGCATAACCTTTTTTATAGAGTTCTATCCCTTTTTTTATTCGTGATTTAACTTCGTTTGGGAGAGAACCGTCTGCTTTTATTCCTCCTCCAAGAATAATGATAGCATCTTTTTTCACACAGTAAACACAACAAATGCATCTATAAATAGCTTTTCAATTAAAACAAGACAGAACGATACTTCTCATATTCTTTCAAAAAACCTTCGCTTAATTCTTCTCGTGTAGGAAATATTACTTCACCAACAATTACTCTTTTCCTATTATCACGCACTATTAATCTTTCTAATTCGTTTTCCTGAATTTCTATATCACCTTTGACAGAAGTATTAACAAGCAAACCACTCATCTCCTGCAGGTTGCGATATACTCTTTCAGCAACAGAAACATTAGGCGCAGCAATAACATTTTTTGCTTTCCTGAAAGGCGAAGAAACTTCATAAACGTTAATTTTCATTTTGAACCCCAAACTTTTTAATTATAGACTTAATATATTTTTCCATTCTCAAGAATACAAATCAAAAATAACTTCAGAATGCTAAAGTATTACCTAAAGAAGGAAAACTTAAATAAGCAGTAATTTTATAAAGGAAATAAAAGAAACGTTAGTTATATGGAAGCTAAAGAGTTTGAATTACTGAAATCAAAATTTATTAAAACATTTGCGTCAGTTCCTATGCCTTTAAGAAAAGAGATTATTGCGATTATTAAAGACCAACCAATAACTTGGGAAGTTGCTTATCTTGAAATTCAACATAATACTCAAAATGCAAAAAACATTTTACAGCAATTAAAAGAAGTAGGTGTGTTAAAAGATGGTTGAGTTTAGTCCTGAAATAAGAAAACTTGTTATTAAAAGATTAGAAGCTGTTCCTGCAAACATTAGTTTTTCTATTAGTGCATTGATGATTAACAGTTTTCCATCTTTGTCATGCACAAAAAGTGGAATTATTGGTGCTCTCCACAATGTTTTATCAGGTCTTTTGATGTGTACATATCTAAGAATAATTGACATTTTAAAATATCAAAACCTGTTCTTTTGGCACTCTGGTTATTGTTGGAGTTGTTCTGCACTTTTTGATATTATCACTAATTTCAGAAAGGTTTTTAGCATGAGCTATTACCTTGTTACCGCAAGTTATTACCCATTCTCCAATATATCCTGAAAAGTCTATTTCTTCAAGCATGCTGATTAAAAGTGCGCAGAACTATAAAAAGCTTTTGTGATGTCCTTGAGTTTCTGAGAATTGCTTATAAATAGAGTTTCATGGATCACTCTTCGTC
>CAYPAC010000064.1:6221-7082 GCA_964408615.1 uncultured Methanosarcinales archaeon | reverse complement strand
GCTGGGTCTATCCATCCGAATTCTCCGAATGTCGGGTCAAATGGCACCCAGCCGATCGTTGGGAAGTATACTTCTGCCCAGCCGTGTGGTCCCCAGTCTTCTGGTGTTTGCGGCGAGTTTGAGTATGCTAGTCCTGACACAAATTTTGCAGGTATTCCCAAACTTCGCAACATTGCCGCAAACAATGATGTTAGTTCGTCGCATACACCTATTTTGTTTTTTAACACCCAGCTTGCTGGTTGTGAGACTTCTGCTGTCATTGTACTTAGGCTGTAGTTTATGTTATTTTTTACCCATAGTGCTATTGTACTTACTAAAATAAATAAATCATCGTGTCCTTGTGCAAGTTCGTTTGCTTTTCTCACAATGTCTGGGTGTTCTGAGTCAATGTTTTTTGTCGGCTCGAGATATTTTTTTATGTCTTGGGGGATTTCTATTGGGTATTGTATTTTTTGTTTAACAGTTGCAAACTCATTTTTTGTTGTTATTGTGCTGTCTATTTTGTAGTTTGTTTTTTGTTGTTTTGGCTGGTTCCACAAAAATTCCACATAATTTTGTGTTACTGTTGCTGGCGGCGTGATTGCCATTCTCTCGATGATTTGTCGATGATTTTGTCTTGGAAAAAAACTTACTGTTGCCTTGACATAGTCAATGTTCATTTTGTCGTCTGATGATGTTATTGTGAAGTCTGATGTCATGTTTGTTTGTATTTTTAAAAGACTGCTGAGGTAAATGTTGTCTGGCGTGAGTGTTGCTGATGCTGAAAGTGAAAGTAGAATAAGCACTATTACAAATACCTCTTTTTGCATACAGCATAAACAGAAAGTGTGTGTTAATAAAGCTTTTTGCGCAACACTTAAA
>CAYPAC010000064.1:0-6211 GCA_964408615.1 uncultured Methanosarcinales archaeon | reverse complement strand
AATATATTCTCTTTTTGGCAATCTATTCATGGAAAAAAGCACTCATTTTGAAGTCAAGGATTTGTCATTAGCAGAGCAAGGCAATAATAATATCGAACTTGCTGAATTGAACATGCCTGCCTTGCTCAGAATCAAAGATCGTTTTGAAAAAGAAAAACCTTTGCAGGGAATTCGTGTGGGCATGGCTTTGCACGTAACAAAAGAGACTGCTGTTTTAGTTAAAACATTAATTGCTGGTGGTGCTGATGTTGCTATTACTGGTTGTAATCCTCTTTCTACGCAGGATGATGTTGCTGCTGCTTTGGCTAAACAGAATGTTAAAGTGTGGGCGTATAAGGGTGAATCTAAAGATGATTATTATCGTTACATAACAAATGTTATTAGTTTTAAGCCGCACATTACTATTGATGATGGTTGTGATTTGGTTTCTGAAGTGCATCAAAAACATACAGGTCTTTTACCTGAACTTATTGGTGGTTGTGAAGAAACAACTACTGGCATTATTCGTTTGAAGGCTATGGAAAAAGATGGTGCATTAAAATATCCTATTATTGCTGTTAATGATAATAAAACAAAACATTTGTTGGACAATTTTTATGGGACAGGACAATCTACTATAGACGGGATTTTAAGGTCGACAAACACTTTGTTTGCTGGCAAAAATGTTGTTGTTGCAGGCTACGGCAGTTGTGGTAAAGGTGTTAGTTTGCGAACAAAAGCTTTGGGTGCTAATGTTATTGTTACTGAAGTTGATAATTTCCGCGCATTGCAGGCAAAACTCGATGGTTTTAGAGTTATGCCCATGAGTGATGCTGTTAAGGAAGGTGATATTTTTATTACTGTGACTGGCAATAAACAGGTTCTTACTGTTGATTTAATTAATAGCATGAAGAATGGTGCTATTCTTGCTAATTCTGGTCATTTTAATGTTGAGATTGAGGTTGATGAATTAAGAAATGTTGCCAAAGTTCGTCAGGTTCGTCCTTCGTTGGAGGAATTTACACTTTCAAATGGTAGAAAAGTTTTTGTGTGTGGTGAAGGTCGTTTGGTTAATCTTGCTGCTGCTGAAGGCCATCCTTCTGAGGTTATGGCTACTTCTTTTTGCGGACAGGCACTGGCAGTAGAATATTTAGTGAAGCACAAAGGAAAACTTCAGTCAAGTGTTATTGTTCTGCCTGAGGAAATTGATGACATGATTGCAGGTCTTCAGCTTAATGCTTTGGGTGTGAAGATTGACAAGTTAACTGATGCTCAGAATAAATATTTGAACAGTTGGCAGGAAGGGACTTAATTTAAATACGGTTTATACATCTCAAATGTTTCTCTAACTGCTTCTTTTACAGGTCTTAATTGTATTCCTTCTTTTTGTAATTTGTCTGTGTTCAGAACACAATTCGACCTTTCTGCTTTGGTCATTGAATGCAATTGTTCTATTGTTATGAATTCGCAGGTGTGTGTTGGATCTGCAATTTCATTATACATTTCAAGCATTTCTTTGTGTGTCATGCTTCCTGAATTGGTGACGTTATAAATTCCTGTTGTTTTTTTTTCTATTAGTTTTTGTGCTGCTGGAAGCAAATCTTGTATGACTGTAATGGAATTTGGTATATTGATTACTTGTTTGTATTTTGTTATTTTTGTTATGAAGTTTCTTTCGTCTGGTTTGTTGTCGAGTGGCATTCTTAATCGCAAAATTAGGCATTGATAGTTTTTCAGTCCGATTTCTGCCATGATTTTTGTTTTGCTGTAAAAACTGCCAAAAAAGTTTGGAGCATCTGTTTCAGAAAATCCTTTGCCGTTGTTGTCGCCTTGATAAATACATCCTGAGCTTAGTTGTACAAAAAAAACGTTGTTTTTTGCACAAGCTTCTGCTAACAATAATGGAACATTGACGTTTGCAAATAGTGTTTCTTCTTTGTGGTCTTCACACCAGTCAATATTTGGTTTGCCTGTTTTTGCAACACAGTTTATTACTACATCTGGCTTTCTTTGTTGGATGTCTTTTTCTAACGAAACCAAATCTGTTATTCTGTGTGAAGAAATGTCTGCATTAAAGTGTTCTGCAAATTTCTTGCCAAGCCATCCATTGCCGTAGATGAGTGTTTTCACAGCAGTTGGTAAAAACAAACATATTTTAAACCTTGTGAAAAAGAACACCACAATACTATTCATTTACAGAATACTCTGCAAACGCCGGCGCCCGGATTTGAACCGGGAAACCCTTGCGGGAAGTGGATCATCACAAATTAATCTAGCAATCCACCGCAGTACCATGTTGTGCCACGCCGGCATAGCACGACATAAATGTCTGTTGTTTTTAAAACCTTTCGCCAAAATAATGTTGTAGCATCAGTTTTTTAAATTAGTCGAATTATGTTCATAAAATGTCACTTCCTATCGAACAAATCCTTGCAACTGCATCTGAACCTATTTTTCCGTATGAAGAAAAACCGTTGCCAGTGAATTTTGATAGTGAATGTAGAGAAATAACAAGAGTGATTTCTGATGCGGAAAAACGTTTGGTTGCTTTGTTTCCTGCTATTGATTTTATTTGGGGTAAAGAGATTGCTTATCGTGCTTTGTGTCCATTGCAATATTATTTTTTCATGAATTGTGAATGGCATGTTTCCAGACAATATTCTTTGTTCGGGATTGAAGTTCGTAAAGATAATACTGCGTATACCATTTCAGTGTGCGATTCTGAAAATAACACTAATCGTTTTTTTGCTGGACTGTGTGTTGGGAAAGAAGAACGTAAAAGAATTGTGCAAGAAACACGCAGGCGTTGGTTTAGAGAAAAAACTCGTGATGTTGAAGAAAAATATTTGTCTGGTGTAGAACTGTTCAAAATTAGAGTTCCGTATGAAATTACTAATGGTCCAAATCCTGTGTTCTGGGATAAAGAAAGCAAAGTGCATGTTTTTGCGCAATACATTGCCGCTGGTTTTTATAATAACTGGGGTGATGCTGTTCGCAAACAGCAATCACAGTTTTTTGTTGAATTATTTGAAAAGCTTCCGGAAACTTTGGCTAAGGAAGTCAGGGTTGTTGTTCAGGGTGTTTGATAAGCGTGACAAGGAACGCTTGCGCCACAATGAATATCTCGTCAGGATTTATATGCACATTAAGGATATTAGTGATCTCGTGATATAAAGCAACGTTTATATATCATCGTCTGTTTTATAGTGGAATTCATAGCGGGATAGAGCAGCCTGGAGTGCTCGGTGGGCTCATAACCCACAGGTCAGAGGAAGCGGATTGGGAAGGCCGTTGCTGAATTCAAATCCTCTTCCCGCTATACCTTCCCAATTTTTTAAGATGTTTTGGGCTAGAAAAACTAACAAGATTCGTCCAAAGTTTAAGGTTTTCTTTGCCGTTCATTTCAAGTCTATTTATAACCGTAAAGCCTTTTTCTGCTCTTGGATCTTTGTATTGGTAATCATAAGTTTCAACTATTTTAAAGCCAAGTTTTTTCAAGAAGTTTGAAACTTCTAAAATGAGTATTTTACTTTTAGATGAAAGACTAATCACTGGATAATATGGATAATCTCTATATTTCTTCTTAAAAGATATGCACCCGTCTGTATCAAATAAGCCTCTTAAAAAAGAAACACACAAACTATCATTCTGTTTAATTTTGTTTGGAATCTTTAACGAATCATATTTTCTGCCTTCGGGAAGTTTTGCCTGTTTTGTTAAGTAGTCAAATAATGTCTTAGAATAAATTACAAATCCAAAAGTTGTATTACTATCATGACATTGGATATTCGGTTTGATTCCAAAAACTTTTTTGAACATAGGCGAGATAATATCCTGATAAAATTCACGTTCATCTTTTGGATTGCCAACACATTTAATGATATAGTCATGTTTTGTTGGACGTGTATAAATACTTCCGTCACCGGTTAGAACGCCGCATAAATATGCTAAATCACGCGAGTTTTCTGTTGGAAGATGCAGACCTCTCTTCTCATCTATTTTACTGATTTTGTATTTTTGTATCAATATTAACAACAAGAAACTCATTGTTTATAAGTTTTACCCCTTAATGCAAGGTTCAAACCCTCTTCCCGCTATTTTTTTTCAAAAATCAAACCTTTATATAGCTCACCGCTTTCTGGTTTCAAATGACTGCAAATTTTGATGTTCTTTTTTGTGATTGGAGTGGTTGCATTAGTAATGATTTGCTTACTGTTTACAATGCTCATGCGAGGACGATTAAACAGTTTGGAAAGAAAATTGTCCCTTTGGATGAATGGCGCAGGCGTTTCACCAGTTTAAAAGCGCTTTATTCTTCTTTTGGAGTGGAACTGCCAATAACTGCGCCTTACAGGGATTATCCTGAATTTTATGAAGATGTTGTGAATGACTGCATTAAGCCAAATGTTTATTCTGAAGCGCCTGCTGTGCTTGAAAGAATTTCACGCAAGGTTCCAATAGTTATTGTCAGCGCGCAAATGCAGTATGCTCTTGATCGTGAAGCTGAAGAGTATGGTGTCAGAAAATCTAAAAAGAAAATCGACCACGACCAGTCAGAGACTGGTCGGATTCTCGCCCTTCGGGCTCGGGTCGATTTTCTTTTAGTCCCAAAAACACTCAAAAAATTAAATTTTTTGGTGCGCCGGAAATCTCTGGATTTCCGAGCGTTTTTCACTGACAAAACTATGATCGGTCTTCCGACCACCAGTCACAGACTTGTGGAAAATTTTTGAGGATTTTGACAAAAGTTTATGGGGATGCCCACGACAAAGCTGAAGTTATTTTGCAGGAGAAAGGCAGTGCAAAGGCATTGTTTGTTGAGGACATGATTGAAGGGATTCGTGCTGGTAAAAAGGCAAAAATCACTACTGTGGCTGTCACGCGCGGTTATCATTTTGAGGACATGCTTCGTGCAGAAAATGCTGATTTTTATATAGATGACCTGAATGATTTGGAAAGAATTATTCTATAGAGTTTTTTCTCCACGGTCTGTCTGTTCCTTTTAAATTAAATTCTCTTCTTCTTTTTGCTTTGTCTTTGTTTAACAATGCCGGTCGTGTTGCGTTTGTGCCGAAATGGTGTGCTATTTGTTTGTGTATGTCTTGGAATGATTTGTGCACTGCTCTTGGTAAGTCCCAGTCGTGTGATTTACAGCTTTCAATTATTTTTGTTGGCGCGATTGCTCGTATGTGTAGTGAATATTTTTTTCTGCCGCCTTCTTTTTCGTAGCATTTTATGTGAACCACCACAGATAGTGTATTTTTGAGTGTTCTTTTTGCTTTTTCGTATTCTTTTGTTGATATGCTGTTTACTGCTTCTTGTTCTTCAATGCTAAGCTGATTTAAGCCGACAAATTGTAGTACTTCTTGTGTGCCATATTTGGGTATTTCTTTTTTCATCTAATGTCGTAATTATTTGTGTGTTTAAATATTTTTGTACGGTGGATTTATAAATGTCTAAAAAGTTATTGTACGCATGGCATTGGTTTGCGGTATTGATGAAGCAGGGCGTGGCCCAATTATTGGAGAGTTAGTGTTATGTGGTGTTCTTATAGAAGAAGGGAAGGAAAGTGAACTAAAAGAACTTGGTGTTAAGGATTCTAAATTGTTAACACCTAAACAAAGAACTTCTATTGCCAAAGTGCTGGAAAAAAAGTATAAGTTTCATCGTATCGCTATTGCTCCTGCAGAGATTGATTCTGCTGTTGAGAAAAATTATGGTCTTAATCTTAACTGGCTTGAGGCAAAAAAGGCGGCTGAGATTATTAATGAATTAAAGCCTGATAAAGTTGTTGTTGATTGCCCGAGTAATAATCCTAAGGCTTACACTTCTTACTTGAGAGATTTGTTGAAAAACAAAAAAACAGAGCTTGTTTGCGTGCATCACGCCGACCGTGATTTTCCTGTTGTTGGTGCTGCTTCGATTTTGGCAAAGGTTGAGCGTGATAAATTAATTGATGAAATAAAAAAGAAAATTAAGGTTGACTTTGGTTCTGGTTACGTTGCTGATCCCAAAACAAAGGCTTTTGTTGATAAATTCTGGAATAAATTTCCCGAGATTTTCCGCCACAGCTGGGCGCCTTACAAGTCTGCTGTCGTAAAGGGTTCGCAGGCTTTTTTAAGTGATGAAAAGTATGAATAACGGTTTTATATTCCTAAATATTTTCTTTTTCTGTCATATGGATAATTCGGTTGGTTATATGACATTTCAAACCGAATTATCCATTAGAGAA
>CAYPAC010000063.1:0-7084 GCA_964408615.1 uncultured Methanosarcinales archaeon | reverse complement strand
ACGCTCCGTGGTTGAGCTCAAAGCGAAACCCGGAGTGGCAACTTTCAAATTTACAAGAATCACACCTTTCTCCTTTCATTACAAAAACATACCCATCTAATTCTAAAACAATGTCCTCAACACGCACTAATGTTCCTTTTTCACAAACAAGACATTTTTTCATTTGTACAACTTCATCAACAGCGAATTTCCCACAACACTAATAGAGCTTAAAGCCATTGCGGCGGCAGCAATCATTGGATTAAGAAGAAATCCAGTAAAAGGATACAAAATTCCTGCCGCAATCGGAACGCCAGCAACATTGTAAGCAAAAGCCCAAAACAAGTTTTGCTTAATTTTTTTAATCGTGTAAGCACTTAAGTCAATTGCAGTAACAACATCACGAATATCATTTTTCATCAACACAATCTTTCCTGTTTCCAAAGCAACATCACTTCCTGTACTTACTGCAATGCCAACATCAGCCTGAGCAAGCGCAGGCGCATCATTAATGCCGTCGCCAACCATGGCAACAATTTTTCTTAAAGCCTGCAAACGCTTTATTTCATCAGCTTTCTGGTCAGGCAAAACTTCAGCAAGAACATGCTCAATACCCAATTGTTGCGCAATAGCTTTCGCAGTCCTTTCATTATCACCAGTAATCATGTAAACTTCTTTATTCATTGTTTTTAATTTTTCAACAGCATCTTTAGCATTCTCTTTCAATGTGTCAGCAACAGCAACAATGCCAACAATTTCACGATTAACACCAACAAGCATTGAGGTTTTTCCTTCATTTTCCAACTGCTGTAATTTTTTTTCCATCTCTGCAGAAACAGCAAGACGAACATCCTTCATCAACAATCTTGTCCCCAAAATAATTTTTTTAACACCATGCTTTATTTCAACACCCTTGCCAGGCACTGCCTTAAAATTAGTGCCGTGCGAAATTTGAATACCACGCAGTTCTGCACCTTTAACAATAGCTTCACCAAGCGGATGCTCACTACCAAGTTCTGCAATACCTGCAAACTGCAAAACACGATTTTCATCAAAACGCTTGCTAAAAGAAACAACATTTGTTAATTCAGGACTGCCTTTTGTCAACGTACCAGTTTTGTCAAAAACAACAGTTGTTAATTTATGTGCAGTCTCCAAAGCCTCACCACCCTTGATTAAAATACCTTTCTCAGCACCCTTGCCAGTACCAACCATAATAGCGGTTGGAGTAGCAAGGCCCAATGCACAAGGACAAGCAATAATCAAGACTGCAATAAACGTGCTCAAGCTAAACAAAAATGATTGCCCGACAACAAAATACCACACAACAAATGACAGCACGGCAACAATCGTTACAACAGGAACAAAATAAGCAGAAACAACATCTGCAAGACGCTGGATTGGAGCTTTTGTTCCTTGAGCTTCTTCGACTAACTTAATAATTTGAGCAAGCGTCGTGTCTTTTCCAACTTTTGTTGTCTTAAACTTAAACGCGCCATGCTTGTTAATCGTTGCACCAATAATTTTGTCACCAACAATTTTTTCAACAGGAATACTCTCGCCGGTAATCATTGATTCATCAACTGAGGATGTTCCTTCACTTATGATTCCGTCAACAGGAATTTTTTCACCAGGACGAATAACAATAATGTCATTAACCTGCACTTCCTCAGCAGGAATTTCAACTTCTTTTTTGTTTCTAATAACTCTTGCAGTCTTTGGCTGAAGGCCAATAAGTTTTTTTATAGCTTCAGAAGCCTTGCCCTTTGCGAGCGCTTCAAGCCATTTACCGAGAATAATGAAGGTTATAATGATTGCAGCAGTATCAAAATAAAGTTCTTGCACTGCAAATAATTGCGGTGCAAGAACAACAGCAGTACTATACATAAACGCAGCAGTAGTGCCAATAGCAATCAAAGTATCCATGTTAGCAGTTTTTGCTTTCAATGCAATGAAAGTTCCTTTATAAAAACGCCAGCCGACAAAAAACTGAACAGGGATTGTCAAAAGCAACAACACAAATCCTCTGTCTACAAAATCAATCATGAACCATTCGGGGAATGATAAAACAAAAACAGGAATGCTCAGGATTAATCCTACAAGAAAAAGATTTCTAACCTTCTTAATCTCAGCTTCCCGCACTTCTTTTTCCTTATCAAGAATAGTTTCTTCCAATGGTTCGTAGCCGGCAGACTTAATTGTTTCTTTAATCTTTTCAACAGAAATTTTTGCAGGCTCATACTGAATCACTGCTTTTTCATTAACAGACAATTGTTTTGAAATAATACCTGACAAAGTTCCCAATGCAGAATCAACAGTACCAACACAATGAGGATTATCCATACCAATAATTTTTAGTGACAGAACACCCGCACCATCCTTTCTTATAACAGTATAGCCTGCTTTTTCAACAGCACTTTCTATGTTCGACAAAGATATAATTTTTTCATCAAACTCAACAGTAGCTTTTTCAGAAGCAAAATTAACAGATGCGCTTGAAACACCCTTAACTTTTTTAAGACTCTTTTCAATAGTATTCGCACAACTTGCACAATGCATGCCACTGATACAAAGTTCTTTTCGCATCATTTTGTCATACCCCTATTCACCAATTTCATTAACGGAATTGTTGTTTTCCTTAAATTACTTCCTGTTTTTGTCAATGAATACTCAGAAAAACACAAAATAATTCACAAAGTTTAATAAATAACCCTAATTTTATAACTTTTTGCAAGGTGGTAAAATAATGAGATTACAAGAAATAATTGGTATCAGCACGATAACAATAGCTTCTTTAGTATCTGGATGCAACGGACCAGCTGTAAAACTCCAATCTGAACTTAGTTCAGAAGGACACCGCAAGGGTGAACAAACAGAACAAAAACAAGCTGCACAGGAATACAAAACACTCAAAGGAAAAATTGTTGGCAAACTTTACAGCACAGTTTTTGAAAATAGTAACAATAAAGCATATTCATTTGCACTTCAAACAGAGAACAAAACACAACAGGCATTCATTATAGAAGTAAAAGACAAACTCGAAAACGAGCGCATAATAAGACTATTAGAAGTTGGAAATTACATTGAAGTTGACGTTGACAAAAACAAATTTTTCAAAGGATTTACTCAAGTTGTTCAATCAGAAAAAATACGGCAAGGAACAGCGCCTGAAATATCACATAACCCTGTGCTTGAAACAGTTGTTGAACGAACATTAAAGACGGACAAGCAAGAAGAACAATTGCCGCAAAACACACTAGTAGAACCAGTAGAAGGAACAGTAATTGGCAGAACATACTACCAGTTCAAAGAAAACGAACAAACGTACTTGTTTGCAATACAAACAAAATACGGAATAAAAACAGTAGAAACAGAAATCAGAGATAAAATTGATGAAGAAACACTGGCAGTGCTTGTACAGCCAGGAAAAACAGTCATAATTCCTGTTCTAACAGACAAATTAGAAGAAAAACTTTACAAAGTCCCTGTTGGAAGAATAGGATATTTGATAAAAATAGCGGGAGATAAAAAACAAAATAAAAGATAAGTTATATAAATTGGATTCAAACAGGATATTCATACAGGCAGAACCGCCGGAGGAAATTATAAAATGAAAGCACTAAAACTATTGTTGATAATAAGCATTGTTGCACTGTTTGTTTTAGCAGGCTGCAGCACGAGTGCGCAAAAAAGTTCGCTACCGTCAGGACAAAGATATGTCGGCGGAGGATGCGGAGTAGCAGCACCAGCAAGCAATGCAGGCGTAGCAGAAACATTTGAAACAGAACCAGCACTATTAGCATGAGCAAAGCAAAAATAATAACGTACACAATTATTCTTCTTATTTTTCTGTGGATAGCAAACTGGGTGTATGGATACTATTTTTTACCAGGGCAGTACGACACGTTTGCACAATGTCTGGCAGACAAAGGAGCAACAGTGTACGGCGCAATGAGCTGGTGTGAATACACGCGACAACAACGAACAATGTTTGGAAAATCATTCAAATATTTGAACTACAAAGAATACACAGAATTTCCAACAGAGTTAGGCAAAATCAGAAAAACACCAACATGGATCATCAATGGCAAAACATACGAGAATGTTCAGAGCTTTGAACGATTAGGACAATTGACAGGGTGTGTTTTGTCTACTTAAAGTTTTAAATTGATTAACCTGTAAAAATAGTGAAATTCATAGCATTTGAACATCATGATGAACATACAGAAGATAAACTAAACATACTTTCCTTCTTTCAATGCTTGATACTTTTCAATAACACTGTCAAACATTTCTTTAAATGCTTGTTCTGACAAACTGTTGTACAAATTATTAGCAACACCATTTTTGACAAGCTGAAGAGCAACACTTGTTTTTTTGTCTAATTTTTTCATCTCATTCGACCAAAACCAGCAACCAAGACCAACAGATATTGGAGCAAACAATGAAAAACCAGCAAACAAAACAATAGCCAAATTAACCCCAGCTATTAAAATGTATCCGCCATATGTGTTTCTCTTTCTACAAACATAAACTTTCTCACGCAAGGGGTGCACAGCATACTCGCAAACAGAATCCTCGAAAAGTTCTTTTAAATCACTAATCTTAACAAGCTCACCATTAGAACGCACATAATTAGCAATATAAACCAACAATTGCTCCTGCTTTTCAGTTCTTTTAAAAGAATTTATTGCTTCATTAACAGTATCATCAATACTTTGTTTAACAGTATCAGTACTTAATTTAGCTTCAAGTTCGAGCTTCATACACAGACAAAAAAGAATAGTTTATAAAAATGTGGTGTTACAATTCACGAAAACACTAAATTTATAAGAAGTATCAGTTATAAAAGATGATTACGCCGTGGTGGCACAACTCGGTACTGCGCCACCCTGGAAAGGTGGTTCCCGCAAGGGTTTCCCGGTTCAAATCCGGGCCACGGCGTTTTATTTTTTCGGCAACGCAATACCAATTACATAATTTTGTTGCGAGAATCGCTGTGCAGCCGCGGCAATATCGTCGAGTGTCAGGGTTTCAGTTGTTTTAAGAAGTTCTTCATAACAAATATTGCGCTCAATTTCCATAAAGATGCTTTCAACATCAAATGTTAGTGCCCTATAACATTCTAAGATAAGAATTTTGTTCTTCAGTGCTGTTAATTCTGCAGAAGTTATGCTTTTGTTTGCAATTCTGGAAATAGCTTTATTCCAAGCGCGCTCTATGTGTTGAACATTGCGTAATTTGCTTGTTTCTGCATTGATGAATAATCCTGCATTTTTAATCATGCCTGTGGTGTACTTTATGCCAAGTGAATAACATAATTCTTTTTTATCTCGCAACATGCAGTATAAAGGACCTGTGTCTGAATCAAGATGTTCGGATAAAAACTCTGCAGCAAGCTGTTCTCTAAGAGTTCCGGAATGCGGTGCATATGGCGCTTGGTATCCTGCAATAAGGCCTATTTTTCCATCTTCTCTTAATGCTTCACATATTTGTTGTCGTTGCAAGAGCGGCGGTTCGTTTTCAATCGATACTGGCTGAACAGGCAGGCCTTGTGCGGCAATGTTTTCAAGTCCATCAATCACAGCAGTATAATATGGGGTTATTTCCCCGCTTAAGTACACAATTGTATTTGCAGGATTGTAATACTGGCACCAATAATCAATAACAGTTTGTTCTGTTATTTTTCTGACTGCTTGCAAGCTTTTTCTCGGAGAAGTGATGCGCGCCTGAAAGTTCGGGAACAAATGTTTGAGCAAGCGCTGTGCAAACTGTTCTGATGGCGTTGTTTTTTTAGGATGCTCTTCAAGCAGGATTTTTCTTTCATGCTCTAATAATTCTATCGGCGGCTTGTCAAATACTTTTTTTAAACATTGCACTGCAATCAAAGTGTGTTCAGGTCTTATTCCTTCAAAATAATAAAGTGTGTTTTGCGGGCCTGTTTGCGCACCGCGCTCGGCACAATACCTGAGCAGGCATTGTTTTCCATAAACTCCTGCGGCATCACCTAACAAATGTTCTGTGATGTGCGGAACTTCTGGTGGAACAGCACAAAAACTTCCTCCGTTAACACAAAAATAGACTGCAGTCATGCCGAAAGGTCTGTGATTTGCGTACAAGGTCATGCCATTGGCAAGAATTAGTTTTCTTTCAGGAACTCGCATGTACAGTGCAAGCAAGGTGGTATTTAAAAATCCTTTCGGCAGATTTAAAAACAATCTGCAGTTACATATGCAGTATGACGATTGGCGTCGGGTATAAAACAGACAAATATTTTGTTTGCTGCACAGACATCCAGACGTTTGAGGATTCCACATCGTTTCATTATAATTCCTGCAAAAAAATAGTATCATTGAAGTTCGGCGAACATCATGGCGTTTTGTACGGTTCTGGTAATGTTGAAGATTTTTTAGCAGGGTTTGCACTCACAGACATTGCTGTCAAAAAATGTAATGCTGTTGAAAAATGCTCGCTTGATTTTTTTGTAGACACGTTTGCACAACAATTATGCCAACATGCCACCAAAAAAGAAGAACGCCGCATTCAGCGAACAAAAGACAGGCTTGTGGCAGAAACCAAAACCTTTGCAGACGAACGAGAACACAAAAAATATTGCCAAGAACGACTGGACAAACTCCTTCGAAAAATAAAAAACAAAAGAAAAACAAGTGAACTAGAACTCAAATTTGTCTGTTACGACGCGCATTCAGATACTATTCGTGCATTTAGCATAGAGAAAGAACTTCCGGTAGAAGTATTCGACGCTGTCGTCCAAACAGGACAAGGTTCAGACGGGTCACGTCTTTATTTTTCGCTGTACGATAACCGAACAGACCATAACAAGATGACTGTCCCTGAACTATTATATTTTGTCAGCGGGGCTTATAATTGCGCAACACTCTTACGCGATGTTGAAGGAACCCCACATATTTGCATTATTGACAAAGAACAAGTGCGCCTGCTTTCTTTCAAAGAAAGCGCAGTCTTGGCAAACATTGCCGCAGCACGCATTGCAGAACTTTTACCCCCTCACAAAAACATGGTCTATTGAGAACAAGTTTACGAATGCTTAAACAAGCCTGACGACCAAAGAGAAAAAACATTG
>CAYPAC010000062.1:1460-7091 GCA_964408615.1 uncultured Methanosarcinales archaeon | reverse complement strand
AGGTCTTTTGTAAAAAGATGTTTTAGGTGTGGGATATTTATTGGAAGTCCAGAGTTCAGTCCTTTGTTGAGTAATTCACGCGGAAAATTAAAAATTATGATAAAGACAGTAAGCAGCCAATATCGCTTAATGTGGTGGAATGAAGTAAATACAAAGAATAACGCGATTGTTGGCACTAATGCAACTCCTGGCGGATAACTTCGCAATGCAAAGATTGACAAGAGTGCAATCAGGAACTGTGTTCTTAACCAGCTGTTTTTTCTATTTATGTTTTTAATTAAAATGCACAATATTATGATTTTGAAAAATTCTGCAATAATGAATGTTTCATCAAAAACAAGTGTGTGAATGTAGACAGGATAGCTTGTTAGAATTGCAGATGATGCTATGACAGAAATTTTTGTGTTAAAACTAAGTCGTTTCAGCAGTAAATAAAATGCCGCGATGGTGCCTGCAAAGAAAATAGCTTTTGAAGCTCTCCAGAAAAAAAAGTTGTGGTCAAATAGTATGAACAGAGTTCTTACAAATATTCCGTAAATCGCGCGTGGCGCATTGTCAATGGTGGTTGTGGTGGGGGTTATAAGCTGTTTTAAAGATTCAAGATAATTTGTGTTGACGAAAAACTCATGAAACTGGTTGTCGTCCCAGAAAAATGGAACTCCTATTGTGAAGAACAGCATGTAAGATAATGCTGTTAAAAAAACTATTATTATTTTTTTCAGGTCGGACATTTTACAGATTGTATTTATAGAGATGAAACTTATTCGCAGCACATGTTTTCGTGAGCGTATGCACTGCTTTTAAAAATATTTTGTCAAGAATATTGTTCGCACCAATTATTGTTTTTTGTTTCTTAAATTCAGGATGTTGGTCGAAATTTATTAGAGGATATTCTGAATGCCCGCTTGCACTGATGCGTTTTACAAAGTAGACATCCTTTCCTTTTTTTGACAGTTTTTTCAGTTCTTCTTCATTATAGCTTGGTTTTCTAATAAATGTAGTGTTTGTTTTCTTAACAAACTCTCCATCAACTACTTTGATTGGTGAGTAGTCTTCTGCAGCAGATTCTGAATAATAAAAAATTACTTTGTCACCTGGAAGGTTGTCTATGTGTGTTGACATCTTATCCATTCCAATGAATGCTCCGCCCCAGGTAAATCTGTACAAAACAGATAGAGCTATGTTATAAACAATTATTATGCAGAAGCATAAAACAATGATGGCTATAACGACTTTTTTGATTTTTATTTGATTAAATACATTGCAGGCCTTAACACCCAAAAAAACTAATAGAGAAAAAAGTGGAACCATGAATAATACAAAATACCTTGTCGCAGGGTCTGGTGTTGCGAACATTATTGAAAAACTTAACATTAAATCTACCAAATTGAATGTTACGAATGCTCGCTCTTTAAAAGAAAGAGCTATTTTTTTGATTATGAAATGTGTCAGAATAAAAAATGGAATAATTACAATTCCAAATGGTGTGAGTATTTCAGGCAGTGTTTTGTAGTATAACTGGTTCAAAGAAAAGAATGCAGGTTGTTTTGTCAATCCAAGCATGTATGCAGGGTTCTCAGTACTTAATTGATAAGTGCCAATGTTCCCGTTAAAAAGCGTTGACGGGTTTATTGGGAAGTAAATTGCAAACAAGAGTATGATTAGCGGTACAAATTTGGTGATGCGTCGGTAATCACATAATAATATGAATGCGGTTAGTGTTGGCGCTATGACATATAATGGTGAAACAAGTTTGAGTGCAATAAAAAATAGTGCGAAGGAGAATAAAAGTAAAAGATAAAATTTTGTGGTTCTTAATTTTTTCTGGTTAAAGAACGTGTAGAAAAATACTGAAAGTCCTGCTAATTTTGCTGCTATTCCAGTAATTTCAGGTCTTGGTATGAACAAGTTTGTTAAAAATAAGGTGTAAGAATATCCGGTCGTTAGTGTGATGATTGCGGCGGTGGTTCTTGAAATTTTAAATTGTGTTAAAAAAATGAATAACATCATCATCGTTATTCCGTAAATTATGGCTTTGAAAATCCTGAACCAGAAATGATTAATATTGGAAAGTGTAGTGAATATTCTCATTAAAATTGTTGTAAGTGGGATGCCTGGGTGACTTACATTATCCGTTCCAAACTTGAATGTTTGTTTAGCTAAATTTGAGTATGGTTGTTGGACACTGCCTTCGATAAAAAGAAGGTCTTCCCAGAAGAATGGGATGTTGTATGTTAGAACGGCAGTGTACGCAAAAAAAATGATTCCTATTGTAATAGCGTATGTGGTTGTTTTTTGCATTATATTTGTGCTGTTTTTATCTCGCTTAAAAATCTATTGCATACTGCGACTATTTTCTGTCCTGTTTCTCCGTCTCCAAAAGGGTGTTGCCAGTTATGTGTTTTTGTCAACATAGTCACGACGCCTTTTTTGATTGACTGTGGTTGTGTGCCAACAACAAGGTTAGCTCCAACGTGAACTGTTTCAGGGCGTTCCGTGCTTATTCTTGTAGTGACGCAAGGTACTCCGAGAATGCATGCTTCTTCTTGTATGCCCCCGGAATCAGTGATGACTATTTTTGCATGCTGAATTAATGTGAGAAAGTCTAAATATCTTATTGGTTTAATTATTTCTAAGAATTCTGGAACAGCGATGCTATTTTGTTTGATTTGTTTATATGTTCGTGGGTGCATTGGAAAAATAATTCTGAGTTTGTGTTCATTGTACGCTTGTTTAAGTCCGCTGAATATATTGTTGAGTTCTTGTGGATTATCCACATTTTCTGGTCTGTGCAGCGTCAATAAAACATACTCTTGTTTTTTTAGATTTAACTTATTAAATTCGTCAGGAGATGATTTGTCCTTGAATTCAGTAATAGCATCGCAAATAGTATTGCCAATAACATGTATGCTTTCTTCGGCAATGCCTTCTTTTAATAGAATATCTTTCTGAATTTGTGTTGGTACAAAATGTATTTGCGCAAGATGGTCACAGACTTTTCTGTTATGTTCTTCTTGCATTCTATTGTCGTAACTTCTGAGTACTGCTCCGATGTGTGCACTCGGTATGTTGCGATTTGAGGCAGTGAGTGCTCCGGCTTGTGCGCTGTTGACATCCCCCTGGACGAGCACGAGGTCTGGATTTATTTTTTGTATGATTTTTTCCAGTTCTATCATCATGCTTCCCACTTGCTGGGCAGGGGTTGTATATGTTGCAGTAATCCTGTAGTCTGAGTCTGGGAGTTGCAGGTCTCTGAAAAAGTCTGTATCTAAGTTTGGGTCGTAATGCTGATTTGTGTGTATTATTGTAAAAGGGATTTTTTTTTGTTGCAGGGTTTTTATCACACTCCAGAATTTTATGATTTCAGGTCTAGTTCCCAGAATTATCGCTATCATCATGTTGTGGCGCGTACATTAATTTATAAATCTACTGCAGACCAAGTTGCCATAACAGAATTTTTATTATTAATTTTGTGTGGTTTATTACTTCTCTTGAAGTTTTAAGTTTTGAAGTGCCGTATTTTCTGGTGGTGAGTGTGGCAGGTATTTCAATAATATGTTTTTTGTTTCTTAGAAGTTTGCAAAGTATTTCTGCGTTGATATCAAATCCGGTCGATGATAGTGATAGTTGTTGTAAGTCTCGGGTTTTGTACAGCCGGAATATTGAGCTTATTGATTTTATTTTTTTCGTAAGAAGAATTGAATAGATGGTGTTGATTGATTTGCTGAGCATAATTCTGTAGACTGGGATATTTTCAAGTGTGCCGCCTTCGAGAAAATGTGAACCTATTATACAATCATGACCGCATTTGTTAAAGCAGTTTAATAGATTTTTTATTTGTTTCGGGTGAAATGTTAAATCTGCATCTAAAGTTACAGTGAGTTCTCCTTTGGCTGCAGTTATGCCTTCTCTTAATGCACCCCCCAACCCTTTGTTTTTGTCGTACGAAACAATGTGTGTTTTGTTCATGCGAGTTTTTTTAATTTTTTTAAGCTCTTGGAGTGTTTCGTCAGTGCTGCCGTCATTTACAAAAACAATCTCGTAATCAACTTGCAGTTCATCAAGGCATGGGAAAAGATTCACAGTGTATGTTTTGATGTTTTCTGATTCGTTATAGCAAGGAATTATGACTGAAAGCAGTATGGGGGCGGTTTTTTCCATTAACGGTTGATCAATCAACAACATTTATAAAACTACGCAGTCACGTTGCACTGTTATGGCACAGCGTTTTGGTTCTATAAGAAAATGTGTTCACTCGTTGACTGATTATTTGCATTATAAATTTTTTTTTAATCCAAGGAATAGAAAGTCTGTAATTAATGCTTTTCACAAGTTTTATTATGAATCAAATATCTGGGCTGAAACTTATTGGTTCGGCACAAAAGTCTACAAAAATCCTTTTGATTTGTGGATTTATCAAGAGATATTGTTTGATGTCAAGCCAGATGTTATTATTGAGACCGGCACTGCGCGCGGTGGGAGTGCTTTGTTTTTTGCGCATTTATTGGATCTTATTGGCAAGGGTAGAATTTATACAATTGATATTTACAAAAACCAATACCAGCAAAAGCATCCGCGCATTAAATATATCGTTGCTCCATCGTCAACTGACAGAACCACTGTTGAAAGAATTAAAAACTCGATTAGTGAGAATGAAAAAGTAATGGTGGTTCTTGATTCCCATCATACAAAGAGTCACGTGGTTGAAGAATTGCGTGTTTACAGTTCTCTTGTTTCAGTTGGAAGTTATGTTATTGTTGAGGACTCGAATATTAATGGCCATCCGGTCAATAAGGAATATGGTGAAGGTCCTGCTGAAGCAATAAAATTATTTTTAAAAGAGAACAAGAATTTTATCCAAGACCGGGCGAGAGAGAAATTTTTCGTATCATTTAATCCCGGCGGTTATTTGAAGAGGGTGCGGTAACATTTATAAATTATTGTGAAGTTTAGTAAAAAGTCATGGAAACAATGAAAAGAAACATCGGTGTTGGCACTGTTAATGTTACTGAAAAGCATAAAGAAAATGTTTTGAATGTTTTGTCAAGCGCGCGGCTTACTTATGGGCCTATGACTAAGAAATTTGAGGAATTTTTTTCAGAAGCTCACGATTGCACGCATGCAGTTATGTGTAGTAGTGGTACAAGTGCATTGCGAATGGCATTGCATGCATTAAAGGAATTGAATGGCTGGAGTGATGGTGATGAAGTGTTGGTTCCTGCAGTTACTTTTGTTGCAAGTTCTAATGTTGTGTTGCAAAATAATTTGAAGCCCGTTTTTGTTGACGTGCATCCAAAATATTATAACATAGACGTTTCAAAGATTGAGGAAAAAATAACTCAAAGAACAAAAGCGATTATGCCGGTGCATCTTTTTGGTATGCCTTGTGAGATGGATAAAATTATTGCAATAGCACAAAAATACAGTCTTAAAGTTGTGGAGGATTCTTGTGAAACAATGCTCGCCAAGTATAAAGGAAAATCTGTTGGTTCTTTTGGTGACATATCCTGTTTTTCAACTTATGCGGCGCACTTGATTGTAACTGGTGTTGGTGGAATAGCGTGTACAAATAATAAAGAGTATGCAACAAAAATGCGTAGCTTGATGAATCACGGCCGCAATCCGATTTAT
>CAYPAC010000062.1:0-1450 GCA_964408615.1 uncultured Methanosarcinales archaeon | reverse complement strand
AACATTGATGACGATAATAACAAGCCTGACCAAGAATTAAAGGAGATTGTTTTGAAGCGTTTTACTTTTGAAAGTATTGGATACAGTGATCGTGTTACAGAGCTTGAGGCAGGTCTTGGTCTTGCAGAGCTTGAATTATTGTCTGGAAACATCGCTGTTCGTCAGGCAAATGCAGATTATCTTAAATCCAAATTAAAAGAATTTGAACAATTTTTACAGCTTCCGGAGATTCATCCTGATTGCACGCATTCTTTTATGATGTTTCCGATTGTTGTTAATGATAATGTTGATAGAAATGAGTTGGTGTTGTTTCTTGAAAAGAATGGTGTTGAGACTCGCGGCATGCTCCCTTTGCTTAACCAGCCGGCATATAAAAAATTGTTTGGAAATATCGAGCAGGAATATCCCGTCGCTAAAAAGATAAATGATTGTGGTTTTTACATCGGTTGTCATCAAAACATTTCTAAGAATGACTTTGACTATGTGTTTGAGATTTTTAAGCAGTATTTTTCGCAAGAATAATCAGCACGTTTTTAAATAGTTGTTTTATTCTGAGTTTATGAGGGATGGTTTAAGGATAAGTGTTGTTGCTGTTAATCTTAACGAGGCATTTACTATTAAAAAAGTCTTGGAAACAATTCCTAAAGATGTTGATGAAGTTTTTGTTATTGATGGTTATTCATCTGATGAAAGTCCAGTTATTGCTCGTTCTCTTGGTTTTCCGGTTATTCCTCAGGAGGGTAAAGGGCGTGGTTGTGCTTTTAGAACTGGTTTCAAGCGCGCAACTGGTGATGTTATTATCATGTTAAGTACAGATGGTAATGAACGCTCAGGCGATATTACTAAATTGGTAGACAAAATTTCTGAAGGACATGATATTGTTATTGCATCACGGTTTGGGCAGGGCAAAAGTCTGGATGTTACTCTTATAAGAAAGTTTGGAAATTGGTTTTTGACAAAATTAATTAATATAACTGGCGGCACATCTTTAAATGATACTCAAAATGGTTTTCGTGCAATACGCAAAAGTTGTCTTGATAAAATGTGTCTTGATTCTGAGCGTTTTGATATCGAAGCAGAGATTACTGTGAAAGCAGGAAAACTTGGACTCAAAATTGCTGAAGTGCCAACGATTGAAGACAATCGTGAGTTTGGTGTTAGTCATTTGCATACGTTTCGTGATGGTTACAAAATATTTAAGAGAATACTTAAGGAGGCAATGCGTTTGCCGCCTTACGGCTGACGTTGTTCTGATGTCAAGAAAAATTCATTTCACATTAATTGTTTTGGCACTTTATTTGCTTCCATCATTTATTCAGTTTGAATATTCTTCTGACCAAAAGATTAAAAGTGTTTTTTTTGGATTGCCAATGATGCAGACGGGTGATGAGCCGCATTATTATATAACACTGTATAGCTTAGTTAATGACCGCGACTTTTTTTTGACTAA
>CAYPAC010000061.1:5296-7136 GCA_964408615.1 uncultured Methanosarcinales archaeon | reverse complement strand
GAGATTCAAAAAGGTGCCGACGGAGCCACTTTTTTTATTTTTGTTTCTTTCCTAATTCATTATATCGAAAACCTTTTTCCGATTTGTAAATTAAAGAAATCTTATACAAAAAGTTTAGTATAAACTAAATTAACAACAACTGCAATGTGCGCGGGCAGTAAACGCACTGCCAAATGTTCGTCCTGAACTACATTCTACCGGCTCTGCAACAAACTGTGAACCATCAGATGTTCTGTAAGATGTTATGTACGCAGAAACACATGCCTTGCCACTTCTCTGGCATGCAGTCGCACAAGGATCACTTGATGCAGTAGTCACCTGCTGGCAACTGCCGAGCATTGTTCTGAAAACAGACTGACAATTTGAACAACCATTGCTTTGTTGCTGTACTTGTTGTTCCAAACGAGCAATCCTTTCTCTTAACTGCTGAACTTCAGTGCGCAATGCATTAACTTCAGACTGCAGTGCGTTCACAGAATTTCTTAACACCAAAGAAGGGTCAATGTTTAATCCGGTTCTAAGTTGTTGTTGAGGCAATTGCACACTCAACCCACCAGTAATCTGCTTATAAGCTGACAAAGACAAAAACGTAACAGCAATCAAAGCAACTGCCAAAAATACTTTGTTTTCAAACTTAATGCCAATCACCTTTTTTAATAATTAATTATGTGAAAGTATTTAAACTTCACTATTTATGTGTTGCTCATGTCAATTAATTACGTCGGAGGACAGGCAGTTATTGAAGGGGTGATGATGCGCAGTAAAGAAAAAGTAGCAACTGCTGTGCGCAAAGACGGAAAAATTGTTGTTAAAGAACAGGAATTTCATTCATTCACAGAAAAATCAAAATTGTTAAGACTACCTATTGTTCGTGGAATGATTTTTCTCATTGAAATGATGATTCTCGGCATGAAAACACTAACTTGGTCAGCAGACCAGCAAACCGGCAATGAAGAAAAAATGTCAAAAGTTGAACTTATTGGCTCCATCATATTTGCAATAACAATGACGCTATTAATGTTTGTTGTCGGACCATATTATTTGACAAAACTTTTCACTAGCGGACCTGGAGCGACTTTTAACATCATCGATGGAGGCTTACGTTTAGGGGCATTCATTGGCTACATTGTTTTAATCGGACTAATGAAAGACATCAAAAGAGTGTTTCAATACCACGGTGCAGAACACAAAACAGTAAATTGTTATGAAAAAAAACTGTCATTAACAGTTTCTAATGTCAAGAAATGCTCTGTACAACATCCCCGATGTGGAACAAGCCTTATTGTTTTTGTTATTGCAGTCAGCATACTTTTGTTTTCTTTAATCAAAGATCCAAGGTGGTATATCAACATTGGAATGAGAATTATTGCAATTCCGCTCATAGCAGGCATTTCATACGAAGTTTTGAAGTTTAGTGCAAAGTATAATACAAATAAACTTCTAAAAATTATTATTATTCCAGGATTGTGGGTGCAAAGACTAACAACACGCGAGCCGAACAACAAACAAATAGAAGTAGCAATTGCGGCACTTAAAAAGGTTGTTTAGTGTTAACATTTAAATAATAAACAGTTTAAGTTTATTAAATGGCAAACGAATACGATGAAGAAATACAAGAATTGTTGAACAAGCTTGCAGGAAGAATATCCGGCACAGATGATGAAACTCTTGCAGAAGAAGCGCTTAAAATAACAAAACCCCTTGAAGAACTTTGCACAACAATTACTGAAAGAAACAAGTATTTACTTGAAGGAATCAAGGACGGTTTAGATAATTTCTTTCAAAACAGTGAAAACAACAAAACATTAACTCCAAGAGAATTTGCAGAACACCTCACACG
>CAYPAC010000061.1:4147-5286 GCA_964408615.1 uncultured Methanosarcinales archaeon | reverse complement strand
TTATTTTTTACAAACTTGTATTCAGCATTCAGAGGAATAATCATGCCAGTAATAAACTATTATTTGGTGCTGCCAAAAAATCTAAAACTTCTTGTAACGGAATCACTTAAAACCTCAGAAGGAAAAAAACCAACTACGGCAACAGTTGCAAGAGCAATCTTAGAAGGAAAGAGATTAAGCGCTGCGACAGCAACACTTTTTGCAGAACTAAAAGCAAACCTGCCACGTGTGCTTGACTGCACACAAAACTATATTGAGATGCATAACAAATACTTAAAAGACAGATTTATAGAGCACGAAGAAGAACCTGCAGACAAAGCCATTAGAATTATCCGTCATCCAGAAGAAGAAAGAACAGAATATGTCAAAATAAAATTAGTTGACGACAATCCTGTTCTTACAGACGTGCTTTTAGAATTTACAGAACAACTGCCCCAATACAGAGAACGCACGATAAAAGAACCAAAGAAACGAACAAAAAAAGTAAGAGAAGTGAGTGCGTTTGCATTAAAAAGAAGCGCAGGACAGCTTTTAAGAATTTCAGACCCACAACTTTATGATTACATTACAAATTCAAAACAATACTTTCAAAACATTACAAATATTATTGATGACTTTTATCATATTTTAAAATTATTAGAAATACCAAATGAAAGCATCCGCACAAATCCTTCAGCAAGAATAATTTATTCACACCCGGAAATTCAGGAAGCAGCCGAACAACCATTCGAGCCAAGCATTCAAAGAAACATAAACAAAATGCACAACACAGACTTTGAAGACATAGTACAAAGCGAAGACGACATACTGCCGGAGAACAGACGTGAAAAAGACTATTTTAAACTAAGAGACAAGCTTTTGGAACACTTACAGAAAGGCATAAAAGAATTTGAACAGGAATTCAGGTCAGCACCAAGAGACAAATATGATTATGAAACATACGAAAAAGACTTGGCAAAAGCAGAAAAAATTGTAAGACAAGCAATAGAAATCAAAGCAGAAATAGACGACCTTCTTATCTCGCAGTCAACAAGAAAACTAAGAAAAGACAAACAAACAGACAATGAATACTACGAAGGAGTACAAGGCGACATTCACACAGGAGATTTGTTTTCATTTGAAAGAAAACCAGCACCAAA
>CAYPAC010000061.1:0-4137 GCA_964408615.1 uncultured Methanosarcinales archaeon | reverse complement strand
ACCAAATGTCAAACTGGACGACGTTGTTGGAACAAGTTTTGAAACAGCAAAAACACACCTGCGGCAAATAATAGAAACAGCAGAATATCCTCATGTGATGAGATTAAGCGCGCCTGACGGAAAAATAAGAAGCAATATTTTGCTGATTGGACCTTACGGGTGCGGAAAAACATATCTTGCAAAAGCAGTATGCGGAGACAAACGAGTCATTGGAGCAACAGTCAGCGTGTCATCAACACTAACAGCGTGGATGCACGAATCTGTAAACAATGTTAGAAGAGTATACGATGCTGCAAAACAATTATACATCGACGGACGCGAACACAAACCAGTAGTTCTTGTGCTTGACGAATTTGATTCATGGTTTGCAACAGGCAGTGGCACAATGGCAGATACAGACATGCAACAAATAAAAAACGTCCTGCAGGAAATCCTTGACGGAATGGGAGACTATCACGGAATAATCACAATGGCAATGACAAACGAGCCATTAGCAATACCACCAGCAATATTTCGCAGATTCAGATACGTTGACATAGTAGGACAGCTTAACCATCAGGAGATAACAACAGTTCTTAAAAACAATCTTGAAAAAACACTCCCGCTTGAAAATAATGTTGAACAACACTATGAACGCTGGGCACAAAAACTTGAAGGCACAGTTGGTGATGTCATAAGAAAAATTGCAGATGAAATACACGCAGAAATATTGCCTGCCTTTATCAAACAACACCCAAAAGAAGCAAAAATGATACAACGCGCACTATACCGCAAAGAAAGCAATCATGGAGTAAGTGATGACAAAGATATTACGTACTTAAAAGAAAAACTAAAAGCTTACAAAACAGTCACAGTTGCAGACGTGGACAAACATGTTGAATCAATACTTGCACGCCCGCAAATAGTCCTGCAAATAAACAAAGCAAAACAATTATACGAAGACGCACAAAGATTGTTAGACGATTTAAGCAGTGGAAGTTCTCACCCAACATTTGGCTTCAGAAAAACAAAAGACAGTCTCTTTGGAATTAATGACGACTAATTGGTCAGAACATTTATAATACAGAACTTGTTCAAACTTAACAACCATGAATTATGTAAGAGTAACTCTGCTAAAAAGAATTATTTCAGCAACAAAAGATGGAACGCTGACAAACAAGCATCCTGCAATAACAGAATACCGTAAAAGATTTCCAAAGAGCGCAACACCAGACATTTTTCTTGGAGATTTTTATTACAAACAAAAAGATTATGAAAATGCGTTCAAGCATTATCATTCAGCAAACGAATTTACAAAAGAACTTGACTTGCCGGCACAGGATGATGATGTTATTCGAGGAATGTTGCATTACAGAATTGTTCTCAGTGCATTCTTTCATTATTTTGAAAAACCAAAACAGCCAGACAACACAGGGCTTGTTGCAAAACTAATAGAAGAAGGATATCCTGATGCTGTATTACGATATGGAATGGGAAGACAGGCATTTACAGAAGATGATTTCAAAAGCGCAATCAACTGGATGAACCAAGCGCTTGAAAAAAAATTAGAGCCATACATTATCAGAATAGACGCGCACTACATTAGAGGAATAAGTTATCTTGCAACGGACAATGAAGAACAAGGAGAAGCAGACTTGCAAAAAGTAATAGAAAAAGGCAACCAAAAAGCACAATACGCAAAAGAAATACTCCAAGCATTCTATGAAAAAAAAGGAGATTACAAAAAATCACTCGAACAAAGCTTAAGCCAAGATTTCAGCATTGAACCAGAAGACTGGCCACCATTTAATTAAACATCCAGCACAGTAACTTCTTTAGCATGCATTTGTATGAATTCTTTTCGCGGCTCGACGTCAGGACCCATAAGTATTGAGAACACTTGGTCAGCAAGAATTGCATCATCAACAGTAATCTGTTTTAGCACACGATTTTTTGGCTCCATTGTAGTTTCCCACAATTGTGTAGGATTCATTTCACCAAGACCTTTATAACGCTGGATTCCAACACCATCCTTGCCCCATTCTTCCAAAAGCTTGTTTTTTTCATCATCATTGTATGCATATTTAATCTTGCGATTTTTCTCAAGCTTGTATAACGGCGGTTGCGCAAGAAAAACTTTACCAGCATCAATCAAAGGCTTCATGTGCCTGTAAAAAAAAGTTAATAACAAACACGCAATATGATTGCCATCAACATCAGCATCAGTCATAATAATAACTTTGTTATATCTTAGTTTTGCAATGTCAAACTCTTCACCCAAACTCGTGCCGATTGCAGTAATCATTGTACCAATTTCTGCGTTTTCCAATACTTTAATCAGGCGTGCTTTTTCAACATTCAAAATCTTACCTCTCAATGGAAGTATTGCTTGGAAAGCACGATTGCGGCCTTGCTTGGCACTATTATGAACAAAAACACCTGAAGCAAGTGCAAAATTATGAGTTTCAGGCACTTCGATATCATAAACATCTATTCTTTCTTCTATCTGAATAATTGATTTGATTTTGTGGTTATTCACTGTTACAATTGCTTCGAGATATAACGGCATTAACGAGTCTGTCTCTTTCAATTCTATCGCTTTTTTAAAATCACCATTCCGTTTCATAAAAAGATGATCTGGAGTACAAACAATCTCTTCATCATTATCAAGAATAATCTTCACAACTTCAACATTAGTTTTTGTTTTGCGTGCGTTGATTACTCTCTGAATTCCAACGTGTCCATTATTCAAAATAGTGTAGCAAAAATGTTCTTTTTTAAGTTTTTGTTCTTCAATAAGTTCTTTAAACGAAATGTTTCGCCCATCAACTAATGCGATTTTTGTATCACCAGAAAAACAGCCCCCTGCACTGTCGCCTTCCACAAGAAATAATTCACAAACAGAAGGGTCTTTTGTTGAACAATCAGCAAGCTTCCCTGGCAGTGTTGAAACATCCAAAGCACTTTTTCTTCTGACTAATTCACGCGCTTTTCGAGCGGCTTCTCTTGCGC
This sequence comes from uncultured Methanosarcinales archaeon, assembly GCA_964408615.1. Classification (GTDB taxonomy): domain Archaea; phylum Nanobdellota; class Nanobdellia; order Woesearchaeales; family ARS49; genus JACQMU01. The sequence goes on along the minus strand of CAYPAC010000061.1, from coordinate 1,146 downwards.
GGGCGGCTTCAACACATTTTGAAATTATTGACTTAATAACAGAAGGATTTTCCTGAAAAAAACTGCTTAACTGTTCGTTAGTAACACTGTCAACAATGCCTTTAACTTCAGAATTGCCAAGCTTTGTTTTTGTCTGTCCTTCAAACTGAGGATTTGGTACTTTAACAGAAATAATTGCAGTAAGGCCTTCTTTTGCATCATCGCTTGTCAGCTTTTGTTCAGAAGGAAGCAGGCCAAGCCTGTCAGCAAAATTGTTCAAAACTCTTGTAAGAGCTGTTTTGAATCCAGTCAAGTGTGTACCTCCTTCATGAGTGTTAATATTGTTGACAAAACTAAAAACCTGCTCAGAATATTCATTTGAGTACTGCATTGCAACCTCAACTTTTGTATTGTCTTTTTCTTTTTCAAAATACAAAATTGGATGAAGCTTAGATTTTGTTTTGTTCAAAAAATCAACAAACTCCTTAATACCGCCATCATACCTGAATGTTGCTTCTCTTTCAGAACGCTCGTCCTGCAAAAAAATTTCCAATCCTTTGTTCAAAAAAGCAAGCTCCCTCAAACGCGAAGTAAGCATGTCATAAGAAAACACACCTTGTTCCATTATAGAAAAGTCAGGCAAAAACTTCACAATAGTGCCAGTGCCTTCTGCAGGGCCTGCTTCAACTAATTCAGTGACTGGCAGGCCTTTCTCAAACTCCTGATGGTAAAGCGTGTTATTTCTTTTAACTTCAACAATAAATTTTTGAGATAAAGCATTAGTAACAGAAATTCCAACACCATGCAGTCCGCCAGAAACCTTGTAAACATTCTTGTCAAACTTGCCTCCGCTGTGAAGCACAGTCATAACAACAGTCACAGCAGGCTTGTTGTACTTAGGATGCATGTCAACAGGAATGCCACGCCCGTTGTCAATAACAGAAACAAAACCATCTTTGTGAATTATTACGATAACTTTTGTGCAAAAACCAGCAAGAGCCTCGTCAACAGCATTATCAACCGCCTCGTACACCATGTGGTGAAGTCCGCGCGTGTCAGTACTGCCAATAAACATACCTGGCCTGCGACGCACAGCATCCAAACCTTCAAGTACCTGAATCTCTTTTGCACTATAATCTGACGGTTGTTCTTCAGCCATATTTTATC
>CAYPAC010000060.1:0-7265 GCA_964408615.1 uncultured Methanosarcinales archaeon | reverse complement strand
GGTGACTTTGAAATTCCTGCTGGTTCGTCTGTGTCTGTTAATAACAAAGGTGACTTAACATCATCTGCTTTAACCTCTGCTCAAACTAAATCCGGTCTTAAACTTTCGTCTGCTTTCGATGCTACAATCTCAAAAAATGGTGATGTCGCTTTCCTCTCTGCTGATAAAGTAATTATTAATGATGTCACTATCACTAACCCAAAAAACTTTCAGTATAATCATAATTCTAAATTAATCCAATTCTCTGAAGCTGCGAAAGTATCTTCCTCTAATTATCTATTAGAAAACCTTAAACAATCTTTTTTAGAACCTGCTAAAATTCAAACAACTACAGAAAATAAGCAAACCTTTCAAAATAAATTGGGAACAATTGAACTTTCTCCAAAGAAGGACTCGCAAATTATTCTTGATTTTTCCAAAGAAAAAATTACTATTTTCAATCTTAAAAAAACAAATCTTGTAATAAAAACCATTCAAAACAAGCCATTACTGTCAGCAGAATCAGATGCTCAAATTATAGAAATTCAAGAAACAGATGGCCAATACATTACAAGAGCAGAAAACAGCATTATCACTATAAGCACTAACCAAATTGATGAACGCTTCATAGGCAACGAAACATTATTTGAATGGAACATAGACGACGGCGTTACAAAAGCATTGTTGCAAAGCCCAGGAGCATACAGATACACATTCAAAGAACTGCAGCAAGATAGAAACGGAATCTATGCAAGAGCTGACAAAACTTTTGCACAAAGTTATGAAATTCAAAGACCTGAAAATCTCCCTAAATACACTTTGTTTATTGACAAATCATTAATTAACAATCCAACATTAAAAGAAAACGAAGCATACCTTTCCTTACCAACTCATAAACTAACTTTAAACGGAATTATCAACTACAACAGAATAAACTTCGACCTAAAAACAACTCAAAGATTTATGGGCGGAACTTACTGGATGGAAGTATTGCCAGCAGATGGCAGTTTTCTCCCTATATTAGAAACAAATGCTGAAGGAACAACAATCATAATGTTGGACAATAATAATGTCAGGGCAAACATCTCAACAACTTCAAACAAATACACTGCTTACTTTGATGATATTGCAATAAAGAAAGATAATGAGCTTACAAGAGTGTGGGCAACATCTCCATTTATTATAGACACATTAACAGTCTCACCAACTCTTTCTTTCAAAAATATTCCTAATGACAGTTGGACTGTAACTCAATATAATAACGAATTGCCTGTTGCAGAGTTTCACTCAAAACAAGATAACAGGAAAAAACTGCTAGAAAAAACAATGAACGACTACAAAGACACGCAATGCGACACTTTAAACAACAAACTTTCAATATCTTATGATGCAATTAAACAACTTATTGAGGCATTTGCATGAAATTAACTCGAATTTTGCAAAATACAAAAAGGCAAAAGTCAATAAAAGCCCAAATTGTTTTGTACATGGTCTTCGGTTTAGTAATATTTCTTGTTTTCCTAGGACTAATAAATTTAGTTGTTGGAATTGTTCCCAAAAACAAAGTTATTTCATCAACTGACGTAACGCAATACATCACTGATTGCCTGAATTTAGGCCTGCAATGCTCATTGTACACTGCCGGTCTTCAGTCAACAGAACCTTCTGATTACACAGAAAATGCTTTAAAACAATGTTTAGGTGATCTTTCAAGCAAGTTCAAAGGCAACAAATTCACGTTCACAAATACAAAACCAAATCTGCAATTAAATGATGAAACAACAAGCACAACATTAAATCAGTTAGGAGAATTGCAGAACGGCAACACAAAAAAGTCATTAGACAACTTTGCAGCACAAACAAATATTGCTTTCAGAAAAATAACGGAAATTAAGGAAAAATTATTACTAAACAAAGGACGCTCCAAAAACATTCAAAATCTTGACACAAGATATTTTTTGAACATTTACCAAATCGACGACACAAAAGAAGCACTAATCATTACAGACAAGCAATCTAAAATTAACGAAAAAGAGTATAAACTTATCTTCATGAACTAGCGTTCTTTGGTTATTCTTTTGTTAACCGCCCTCTTAAGTTCATCAATTACGTTAAGAATTGTTTCTTTATTTCTTTCAACGTATTCTGGGTTTATCATTATGCCGCGATAATCAATATCATTGCGCATCTGCCTTAGCTGATCAATGAAAGATATTTCAGCGCCATCAATTTCAGGATAAAACTTTGCAAGATATCCAACAAGTAGTTCATGACTGGTTGTTTTCCAGCCATCACAGCTCATAAGTGCAGTAATTAATTCCTTGATAATCTCGTAATATTCCTCAACAATTAATGTCGCCATTTCGTGAAGTGGAGTAATTTGTACTCGTTTCTCATGCAGTTCAGTCATCTTGAGTAGTGCTTTAGCCTTCTCACTATCAGGACGAATTTTATTAACTTTGTCAGATGTTTCATCCCAAGACAGCATTTATACCACTTTCAAATATCCGTACAAAACAGTGCCGTTAGCTAAATTATTTATTAACTCAGGCCCTAAACTTGAGATGTCTGACTCAAACAGTACATTAATCTTTCGGTTAAGCTGTTTTTCAAACCTTCCAAAATCAAGTTTTGTTTGTTTAGACTGGACAAACAGGTCAATATCACTGTCTTCATTATCTTCACCTCTTGATGCACTTCCAAACAAAACAATACATGTTGGGTAAGCTGTTTTTTTTTTTTTTTTTACAACGCCGGTCTGGTGTAATCTAAAAATAATGTTTTGTGACTTTAATAACTTAAAAAACATATTTTCTCTCAGCACTTTAAACGAAGGATACAGCCCTGCATTGTCCTTAATGATTAACCTCTCTCCAAGCAATGCCTTAAGGTGCAATTTTACTGAAGGAACAGCAAGTTTTGTATTTCTCGATAACTCACGAACTAAGAAAGCTTTGCGTGGCAAATCAAAGAACTGCTGCAAAATCTTATATCTGCTATATTTTTGTATCATGTGAGATAATAATATAGCAGATGATATATAAATGTATTGGTTTATTAATTATCGCATTTAAAATAAAACTCTCCGCCCCACTTTCTTTGTTCGTAGGGCTTTATGTTTAATTCCATTCTTGCAACTGTAACATCTTGCATTGTCATCCATTCATATCCTAATTTGTGCACGAAAGACAATATTTCTGCATCGCATCGTGGATTATCAGAATCTTCGTACTTCACATACTTTCTGATGTGTTCAAGCAATCGTTCTGATAGTTCTTGCATCTTAACCTTCAAATTTACGCTAAACTAATTTTGTCTCCTTGCCTTACAATTCCTTGTTTTCTTACAATCGCCAGCACGCCTGCATTTTTTTCATGATTTCGTGCAACAACTGCAAGCACTCTTTTGTCGTATGCAGCCGAATCCGGGTTCAAACAAATCACTGGACATCTTTCGTTTCGTTTCGCAACATGAACAACTGCTTCACCTAGTTGAATGCTCTTACCAACTAATTTGTCCTCGTAAAAAGGCTCTGCAAAATCAGCATAAATGTTTTCTCTGAAGCGTCTGAAATCTAAATCTTTATTTTCAGATTCTGCACCAATCTGTTGTACTGAACGTAATCCCATGATTGAAACAGCTTTGCTGTCATGCAGTCCTGCTCGTCTGTAGTCAAGAACAAGCTCTCTTCCACTTAATGACTTCATTGACTCAAGAAACGCAGGGTCATTAATGTCAACTTCATTTGCAAGGTCTTCAAGTTTTACAACTACTTGCGGCTTAAAACCTTGAGGCCATTCTTCCATCATGTTCTGTTCATTAATTATTCTTGGCTTAATTAACAAAAGTCTGCTGTTCTCACGTCCTGTGCAGTAAGGCAAACTATGCCGTCTTGATTCAGGTTCATACAAAGCAAAAATTCTGTCTCCGTTTAATCCGTTTTCATGTACGTAAATCGCGTTTACTTCTTCGCCAGTCATGCTTTTGACAGGATAGCGGAATATGTGTTTGACTTCACCAATTTCTTCCATTTTGAGCTTAATGTTTTCGAACTATAAAAATGTTTCTAAATTAACCACCTAACAGTAGTCAATTCCACAAGATTTATAAATCCCATTAAGTATAGTGGATGAAGTTAATTTTAGTATATATTTTCATCCAATATACGCTAAAAAATTGCAATGCAATTTTTGGCGCACAAAAAATCTTAAAGAGATTTTTTAGTGTTCACGGAAATTAAGTAAATAACATACCAATATTAATTTCCGTGCCTATAATTAACTGTTTTCAAAACAGGGGAATAACAATGTACAAGCCGTTTAAAGCAGTCAGGGATTTATTTGCAGGAAAAGAAATTACTCGAAGAGATTTAGGAATTGGCGTTCTTGAAGGTATAGCACTCTTCTCTGCAGCAAAATTTGTTGTTGCAGAAGAACAATCTACTCCTGCTAATGAATATCTTAACCAGTTTCCAGCAAGCATTCCAAAAGCCAGCAGTGTTGAAAAACACGAAACAAAAGATCCGGTGTCTGTTACTGTCTACGGCGCTGCTCACGACTGGAAAGATAATATTGTTGAATGGAACAAACTTCATCCTGACAAGAAGTTTTCATTAATAGTTGTAACCCCTGAAGCTTTAGCAAAACATTTTGGAGAAGCATTGAAATGAATCCTGCAACAAAACAACAGTGGGTACAATATTTCCGTGAAAAAGCATTAAAAGACTGTTTTGAAAAAGACTCTCAACAGCATTTTAATGCTGCAAACTGGTTTTTTGGCAGACAAATAAGAATTGCAAGAACAAAAGATATTAGTCCTGCTGTTGTTGATCATGTAGCAAGAGGAATTGATGAATTACTGCAAGACATTGGCTTGAGTTTTGAAATTGTTGATACAGAAACACCTGCATCAATTGATGAATATGCTTTGTATGCAGTAAAGGAAGGAAATATTGATGAACATGTTTTGTTCAGTCTTCTTGCGGCAAGCAAAAATGCTTTGTATGCTGATGTTGTTTTGACGCCCAAATACTTAATTGGCGGAACAGAACATTGGGGGGTTAGCAGTTTTACGCACGGAGCAAGTATTTTGGCACTGCCTGCTGAAAGACAGCATGATTTGGAGTTTATCAAAAACATGGCAAAGCATGAAGCTGTTCATTTGTTTGGCTATTATTTTCACCACGATGACTATAAAATAGAAGGATATTCAGAACCACAAGACTGCGTAACATACTGGCGTGCATCAACAAATTATTTGTGCGGCAAGTGTAAAGATGCATTAAAAGAATTCTGGAGAGGAATAGAACAAAATAGTGGAGAGAGGTTTTTGAGATGAGTAAAATAATTTATCTTAATCACAAGAGAGAAGAATTTGGTGATGCAAGAATTCTGGCAAACCAAGTTTCTACAGAAGAGCTTTCTGCGTTGGAAAAAGAACTTATTAGTATGTACTTGCAGGAAGCGCGTAGGCAGAGAAAACCAGTGCTTGTTCATACTGACCAGGAAACATACGAAATCTTAAGAAGCACTGGTAAATTATTTGACAAGGATGATTTTCACCTACTTGTCGAAGGCAATCTGCAAGATGTAATGGATATGGGGCCAATAATTTATCGTTTTCTTGACACACCGATAGCAAAGTTTTATGCTAAAGCTATGCTACAGCGCGAACGTCACCCTTAGCAAATGCCTTTTTAAGAAAGTTATCTGTAGGAATCTTGTGTGGCGGCAGAAAATTAGTTAGTTGTTGTCTTATCTCCTTTGCGATTGCATTAGATGAGATGTCTTTAGAAACAGTAATAGGTCTTGATTTTGTGCCTGCGGGAGTTGGAAACTTAATTTGGTAAGGGTGATCTCCTCCGCCTGTACTTTCTAACCAGCCACCAAATTGTTGTGCAACACTCATTATTCCTTTCCAATGAACCCCGTCGTTTGTATTGCGCCCCTCTAAATCACTCATTTGTGCTCTGCGGCCAACAGGAACAACTGGACGCAGGCGAAGCCGTTCATTTATCGTCCACTTTTCAATTTCTTCAAAACGCTTCTCACTATATTCTTCATTAACTCTCAGGTTCTTAGCTTCATTTCTTAAATCATTAAGAACTGCATTAAGTTGAGTTCCGCTAATGCTGCCTGCAACTTTTGCAGGGTATTCAGCAAGGTCGCGTTCAAATTTATCAAGAAGTGCTATTTCTTTATTTGTCATCTCATCAATTTCTGCTTCAAAGCGTTGGTCTACCCACGCTTTTGATTTCTCTTCATCAGCTTGTTCGCGTATATTTTTTTTAATTTTCTCAAGATTCTTTTTCATGTCAGTTGTAAAATCTGTAAGAGCAGTGGTTAAGGCAGTTTCTTTGTCGTCAAGATATTTCAGTGCTTTTACTTTTGCCTCAATTCGTTCGATCTCGCGCCTGAGAACAACTTTCTCTTTTTTTCTTTTAATCTTTTCTTCCCACAACCATCGAAAAAACATCATAACATCCCTGTATTGACGGCTTTATTTTTAAGTTTTTTGTTTGTATTTATATTCTCGCGTGCCATGATACTCGACAAACAAGACAACCGAAATAAGAATTAAAATAATTCCGATGGCAGAGCTTATTGTTGATGAAAATTCTGTGCTTCCAGTGACTGCGCCGGTTATGTTTGCTTGGCTGTTAAGAAGCAAAATTCCGCCGAGAAGAAACTTAAAAGTTAAAACAAGCATGACTTGCTGTTTGTGTCTAACAATTTTTTCCAGCAACAATTGAAAAAGCCCCATAGCATTAAATTGACCTTTCTATGTTTTTAATACTTTCTGCCTTTTTTGGTAATTTTCTACCAAAAGATTAATAAATAAGTGGTACTTTTATACCGAGAATGACTGCAATATCTGTTCACTTGGTGAGAATAAAAGAACATTTACAGGAGATAAAGGATGCAGTAGCTATAGGGATTGAATCGCGTCCGGCAACGATTGGGTTTCATACTTCTGCCTGCGCGATTGATTTGTTGGAGCTGTATCTTCATAAGACAGGAAAAATACAAATTGGTGCGCAGATTAAACATGACTGGTTCAAACGTCCAAAATTTGGGCAAAAAATAATGCCATTGGCAGAACGCAATTTGCAGGCTGTTTTTCCAAATAAAAATGAGTGCTTTGAGATGCTGTATTCTATTGAGGAAAACCGAAACAAGCTGATTTACGGAAAAAGTTCAAAGAATGACGTAGTGCAAACCTATGAAGCATTCAAACAATTGAAGAGATTGCTTTTGCAAATGCTGTCAGAAGAGGGTGAGGAAATT
>CAYPAC010000059.1:4629-7296 GCA_964408615.1 uncultured Methanosarcinales archaeon | reverse complement strand
TATCCTCATAGCTCTCTTTGTCATACATTTTTTTAAACCGAAGCGCATTAACCAACTCCCGAGTCACTTGGATGGTTGTAGTCTCCATATCAGTTATATAACATGCCATAGTATTTAAAGATTTCGGCTCATTCATCCTTCACGCAAACATCATAAAAATCACACTGGCCAGTAGACCACTTGCACAAACTCGAAATGTGCTTGGGATAAAACTTTTTGTCCTTTGAAAAAGTATTCTGATGAATAAGCTCGATTTCTCTTTTTGCAAAATCCAACAATTCCTGATCAACATTAAGAAATTTTGTTGTGTTATCCTTCAAAAAATAAATCCCCACCTTATCAGGAAACTTTTTGTGCCTTTCAAAAAAAAGCAAAGAATAAATCGCAAGCTGAAGCCGGTATTCCTCAATATTTGAGTGATTGCTTGTCTTATAATCCATCACCCGCGTCTCAGAACCATGCTGTTCAATAACATCAATAATGCCGCGAACAAAATGCGCATCAGAAACATAAGACAATTCACGCAAAGGAGTAAGCTTATGAAAAATTTCAGATACAGAACCAGACTCTGCACTAAAACGCTGAACAAAACCCTCAAGCCAGTTAAAAACCATTAACAAAGTTTCTTCAAAAAAACGCATTTCATCACGCTCAGAAACACCAAGCCCGCGAATTTTTTGCTGAGACAACTTCCACTCTGAAACTAACAAATCCTGAACAACATTCCTAAAAAAATTATTTGTCAAGAACAGCATGAGCAACACTGCCGCGAATCTGATGAATGTTTGGCTTGGAAGGAAGCTCAGCAATGTAAGAATAATAATATTTTCTCGGACACTTATTATATGTTGTAATAGAACTTGGACTTTGAATTCTCGAAGGAACAAGCAACACAGCCTCTTTTTCAACCATTCAACGCAGAATGAATATGGTTGTATTAAAAGTTTCCGATTCACATTTTTCTTTATAAACCCCCATCTTTGCCGGAAAGTTTACGGCTGAGCCGGAAGATTTCCGGATAAAAAACGCAATCGTTAAAAAAAGAAGTTTTTCTAAACAACAGGTGAACAACAAAACAACAAACATCATTGCAGTTATGACAGCAGTTATAGGGATTATTATTCTGTTATTTGCACTGCCATATGACGAGGAGAAAAAAATGACAGCAGTGACTGGGGCAATTGTTGGGGTTGAACACAAAGAAAAATTCGACATCATAAAAATAATGCCTGCAAAACCAATAAGTGTTTTGTCATTTGAAAAAACAAATCTCAGCACCAATGAACAAGTAACAATCTATGGAAGACTGCAAGACTACAACGGCAAAATAGAACTTGTTGCGAGCAAAATAACATGATAGAAATAATTCTCACGATAATAATCGGAACAATAATCGGACTAATAACAGGAATACTGCCCGGCATGCACATCAATTTTTTAGCAGTAATCATTGCATCATTAGTTACAATAACAACAGACAACTTACTGCCTGCAACACTAATCATAAGCATCGGCGTAACACACAACATCATTGAAGCAATACCAACAATATTCCTGAACACACCAACACCAGAAACAGCATTATTACCTGCACAAAAGTTTTTGAAAGAAGGAAAAGGACAAGCAGCGGCACAACTGTTTTTTACAGGCGCAATGCTTGGAACAATAACTACTGTGATTGTTTCGCCATTGCTATTTTTAATCATACCATTATTTTATCAGCACGTAAAGAATTACACTGCAACCTTGTTAATTGCTATTGTTGTTATTTTAATTCTCAAAGAACAAACTGTTAAAGAAAAAATATGGGCAGTCATAATTGTTGTTTTGTCAGGAATACTTGGATTAATAACACTGACATCAACAATTGACCAGCCATTATTTCTGTTATTTTCAGGACTGTTTGGAACAAGCACGCTTGTGTTTAATTTAATGAACCAAACAAAAATACCAGAACAAGATTTAACAACAATAATATCAGTAAGAACAAAACATTCAATCCAAGCAGTCACAGGAGGAATAAGCGCTTTAATGCTCACAACATTACTGCCAGGAATTGGCGCAGCACAGGCATCATGGCTGCCAACAACAATGTTAAAAATAACAGGCAAAAAATATCTTGTATTACTCGGAAGCATAGGGACAGCAGACATAATAATCTCAATGATAACTTTTGTGACCATCAACAAAGCAAGAAACGGGGCAATAGAAGTAATAAGCAACATTGCAACACTGCAGGAAAACATACCAATATTTTTTGCAACTGCAATGATAACCGCAGGAATCGCAACACTGCTTGCAGGAATTATGATTAAAAGATTTGTAGAACTGTATAACAAAATAAACTATCAAAAATTATGCATTGCATTACTGATACTGTTATTCAGCACAGCATACTTTTTTGCAGGATTCAGCGGAATATTAGTCATGACAACCGGGTTGTCTGTTGGAATAATTCCATTAGTTACCGGAACAGCAAGAAGCCATGCAATGAGCTGTTTGATAGTGCCTGTCATAATCAATTATTTATAAGAACGCGGTTTTTTACCCTCAATATCATCAAACAAAAGACGAGAAATATCATAAACTGGCTCCTTGATAAGAACACGCAAAACAACATTTTTGCTTTTTTGAAGTTCTTCATCAGAAAATTTGTCTGTCAAAGAA